>CAZAWL010000050.1:0-9642 GCA_964488705.1 uncultured Sphingopyxis sp. | reverse complement strand
CCGGCGTCGATCACCCCCTCCGCAAGGATGATGCGCAGCCCGTCGCGGGTGATCGCGGTCAGCGACATTTGTGAAATGTCGGTCCAGTTGGGCGTCTGCGGACAGGTCGGATTGGCCGGATCGCGCGGCGGCAGAGGGTCGCGCGCCGGGGCCGCGCCGACCAGCATCAGCGCGCCAACCGCCACGCCAAGGTTGCGCAAGATGTGCATGGTCAGGCCGACAGGGTATAACGCGTTGACGGGGGGATGCGGCACATGCGCTTTTGCTCGCGCGTTTCCTCACCATTGACGATGATGACATCGTCCACCAGCATACAGCGATAGCCGCCCACCGCGTTGGCATTGGCGTTCGCATTCGCGTTATTGTTGGCAATGGCGTTGCTGTTGTGGCTGTTGCCCGGACCATCCGGCGACGGTCCATCTTCTACCGCAACGATGGTCGACGTGCCCGTCACGCCTTCGCGGGTGTCGCTGCGCCAGGCGACGCTCGAGCCGACCGTTTCGGTGGTGGTCACCTGATCGGTTGCTTCCTTGGCCTTGAGCTGTTCGCCCTCATCCAGGCGACAGGCGATGGCGTTGGTCAGTGTGTCCGCCACCGCCGCCGTCGGAATGAAACGGGTCAGGTTGCCAACGCGACCCAGCCGGCTCGTCGCCGCGCCCAGCGCACCGCGCAAAATGGACCGGCCGACGCCGCCCGTTCCGCTCGACGTTGCAGCCTCGCACGCCTGTTGCGGCGTTTGATCGCTATTGCTCGGCTGCGAGCGCGAACGGCCAAGCAGCCCGCCAAACTGGGCGTTGGCTGCGGTGAAAGGCAAGGCGAGAAAACTCGAAGCGGTAACGCCGACCATCGCCGCGACCGCCCATGTCCTGCCCGAAATCGTCAACTTGTGCGTCATACCTATCCTTTTACGCCTGCATCATGGTCAATGCAACGATTGTCCATGGACCATAACCGCGCCTAACGCCGCCTGCTTTGGTGCGGATGAACGTGCATGGCTATGATTTGGGTCACCACCCCCATGGCCGCGTCCCAATATGGGTGCTGCCATTGCATCGGCTATTGTGCCATGCAACATTATCGCCGTCGCATGACGGCATGATAGAAAAGAGCGGGTCGAGAACATGCTTGCCTCACGCAATTATGCGCCTTCTGCCGCCTTGGCCGACATTGTCGCGCGCCATTATATCTTTTCGGTCGATGCACCCGACGGGTTTGAACTGGTCGACAAGCTGTTGTCCGAAACGGCGTTCGTCCGCATCCTGATGCGCGGCGACTGGGCCGCACAGGTGGATACCGACCAGTGGGTCAATGTCGGCCCGATGGTGTTTTTCGGTCCGAACAGCCAGCCATTGACGGTGCGGGTGCGCGGTGGTTTCCTCGTCATCGGTATCGCCTTTTGCCCCGGTGGCTGGCGATGCCTGTTCGACGAACCGGCCGATCGATACACCGACACAATGCTGCCATTCGAACAGCTGTGGGGCGAACGGTCCGGCGCGCTTCATGCCGACCTCGCCACACTCGTCGGTGCCAACGCCGCCGATGCCGAGATTGTCGGGGCGGTGGAACGGCATATGCTCGATTATCTCGGCACCCGTCCGGCCATAGCGCCCGACGCGGCCATGGCGCGGTTCGAACGCCTGGCGCGCAGTGACAGCATGATGTTGATCCGCGATGCGGCCGCGTTGGTCGGCCTGTCGTCACGACAGATGGAACGGCATTGCCGGGCCAGTTTCGGGATGCAGCCCAAGACCGTGCTGCGACGCAGCCGGTTCCTCGACATGGCATCGGCGATGCGCGGATTGTCGCAGCCCAGCGCACAGGAACTCGCGGCACTGCGCTATTATGATCAGTCGCACCGCAACCGGGAGTTCCGCCATTTCATCGGCATGACCCCGGGGCAATTTGAAGCGACGCCGACGCCGCTGCTGACGGCGGGGCTGGAGCTGCGCGAATTGCGCAAAGCCGCCGACGAGGCCACGCACCAACAAAGCTGATCGGCTGAGCCCGCCCTGCCGCTTATAACGGGCGCTGCCACAGTTTGGCGCGGGTCATGATCGCATCATCGCCTCGCCGTGCAATCACTGTGTCGCGCAGCGCATCATATAGTGCCAGCGCGACAAACCCCATTTTCTGACGCCGCGATGTGCTGACACGATGGTCCCACGCATGTTCGCCGGCGCTATGCACTTGTGCTGCGATCTGCGAATAGATGCGCCCGGCCGCATAAATCGCCCAACGCGAACGAAAAGGCAGGCGCGAGGCACCGATGCGGGCCGATTCATGATAAAGCGCGACATACTCCGCCAGCCATTTGGCCATCAGCGCGAGGCGCGGTCGGTAAGCGGGGTGCATATGCTGCCCGGGCGGCATATCCGTTTCAACCAGCCAGTCGAGCGGCAGATAGCAGCGGTCGATCCCTGCATCCTCCGCAATGTCGCGCGAAATATTGGCCAGCTGAAAGGCGATGCCGAGGTCGCACGCCCGGTCGAGCGTGTCGCTGTCGTCCGGCGATACGCCCATGACCAGCGCCATCATGCAGCCGACCGTGCCCGCGACATTCCAGCAATAGCTGAACAGATCATCCTCCGTCCGCGGTGCCCAACCGGATGCGTCACGGTCAAACCCCTCCAGCAGCGCGTCGATGTAACAGGCGGCGATGGGGCATTCGCGCAGCAACTGCGCCAGACAGTCGAACGCGGTGGCCCCGGTCGGCTGGCCGGCGCGGGCAAGATCGGTCAGGCGCCGGATTTCCGCGGCGCGGTCCAGCGCCTCCCGCTCCGTCGGGTGGGCTGCCGCCCCGCCATGATCCTGATCGTCGGCGATATCGTCGCAGGCGCGGCACCACGCATAGAGCAGCCACGCCCGTTCGCGTGTAAGCCGGTCGAAAATCTGGCTGGCAAACCCAAAGGATTTGGAGCCACGCGCGATCGATGCCCTCGCAAATTCGACCAGCGCCCCGCGATCCGGCACGTCCCCGATATTGGGCGGGGACGCAGGCATCACAAATCCTCAGCCTTCATCGCAAAAATGGTCTTGTGCGGGCGATAATCGGCCATCCGCTCAAGCAGAGGCGCCAACGCCGATTCCACCAGCATGATCCCGGTGTGCGCCGGTCGAATAAAGCCTGTTGCGATCATATGGCGGTTGAATGCCACAAGATGATCGTAAAAGCCCGCGACATTGAGCACACCGACCGGTTTTTGATGATAGCCAAGCTGCGACCAGCTGATCGCTTCCCACAATTCATCCATCGTGCCGACGCCGCCAGGCAGCGTCAGAAACCCGTCGCTGAGGTCGGTGAACATCCGTTTGCGTTCATGCATACCCGGCACGACGTGCAGTTCGGTGCAGCCGCGGTGGGCCACCTCACTCCCCACCAGCGCTTCGGGGATCACGCCGATAACTTCGCCGCCAGCCGCCAGCGCCGCGTCCGCCACCGCCCCCATCAAGCCCAGCCGGCCGCCGCCATAGACAACGCCGATGCCGCGCCGGGCGAGGTCGGCCCCCACTTGTCGCGCTGTGTCGATATAGACGCTATCGTCGGGCGTGGCCGATCCACAATAGACGGCGATGCGTTTCATGGTTGCTCCATCATCAGTGTCGCAGTGGCCTTGGCACTGCCGACAACGCCGGGGATTCCCGCGCCGGGGTGCGTGCCTGCACCGACGAAATAGAGATTGTCGATGACATCGTCGCGGTTGTGCGTCCTGAAATAGGCGGACTGCCACAGCACCGGTTCGAGGCTGAAGGCGCTGCCCAGATGGGCGTTGAGGTCGCGCGAAAAATCTGTCGGCGCGTAATGGAAGGATTCGACGATATTGGCGCGCAACCCGGGCAGCATCCGCGCCTCCAGCTCATCGATGATGGCGTTGCGATAGCGCATACCAAAGTCGCCGTCCCAGTCAGCAGCCGCTTTGCCAAGATGGGCGACGGGCGACAGGACGTAAAAGGTCGAACATCCGTCGGGCGCCATCGCCGGGTCGGTGGCGTTGGGATGATGCAGGTAGAGCGAGAAATCGTCGGGCACCCGGCCGTTACTGTAAATGTCGCTGAGCAGCCCCTTATAGCGCGGACCGAACAGGATCGAATGGTGCGCGACGTCCGGGTAATGCCCCCGCACGCCGAGGTGAACGACGAACAGCGAGGGTGACCAGCGCTTTCGCCCCAGCCGCCGTGCGACGCGCTGGCCACGCGGATGGTCCGCCAGCAAATGGGCATAGGCATGCATAACATCGCCATTGGTTGCGACCATGTCGGCGATCAGATGGGCACCGTCCGCCAACCGCACGCCGGTCGCCCGATTACCGTCGGTCGTAATCCGGTCGACAGGCGTCGCCAGCCGCAATTGCCCGCCAAGCCGTTCGAAATGCCGCGCCATGCCGGCGACGAGGCGGTTGGTGCCGCCACGCGCGAACCAGACGCCGCCGCGTTTTTCGATGGTGTGGATCAGCGCATAGATGCTGCTCGTCGTCATCGGATTGCCACCGACCAGCAAGGTCTGGAACGACAGTGCCTGCCGCAGTTTTTCGTTGCGGACATATTTCGACGCGATCGAATAGACGCTGCGCCACGCCTGATACCGGGCCAGCGCGGGCGCGGCCTTTACCATGCTCGCAAAGTCGAGAAAGGCGACAGCACCGAGCTTTTGATAGCCTTCGCGTTCAACACCCTGCGAATAGGCCTGAAATTTTTCATACCCCGCAAGGTCGTCGGGTGCGATCCGGCGGATCTCGGCACGCAGGGCGTCCTCGTCATTGCTGTAATCATAATTGGTGCCGTCGGGCCAATTCAGCCGGTAAAAGGGTTTCACCGGCATCAATTCGACATCGTCCGCCATGCGCGCGCCGGACAGCGCCCATAATTCTTCCAAACAGGGCGGGTCGGTGACCACAGTCGGTCCGGCGTCAAAGACAAAACCGTCGCGATTCCAGAAATATCCGCGCCCGCCCGGCTTGTCGCGCGCCTCCAATATCGTCGTTGCGATGCCCGCCGATTGCAGCCTTATGCCAAGGGCAAGGCCGCCAAATCCGGCACCGACGATGATTGCGGAGCGCTGTGTCATAGATTTCCGTTCGGTTGTGATCCACCACGCATCAGCGCCAGCAGTGCAGCCCCTATGGGCACCGGCGGTCGCCCTGACAAGATGCGGGCCTTGTCCGCCAATGTCGATTTGCCTGCATAAAATCGTTCAACGACGCCGGTCGGCAGGCGGTAAAAATGTTCGAGCACCCGATAGCGCTGGTCCGGCACCGCCGCATCGAACAACATCCTGTCGAGCAGCCGGTAAAATCCGCCACTGGCCCACACCCGCGCGGCGTGCGCGCGCGACCAGCCGGCCAAATCCGCCACCGGCCATTGCCGTGCCAAGGCAACCGCCAGGTCGACCGCATGGGGCAGCGAATAGCCGGTGGTCGGATGAAACATGCCGCCGCGTACACCGGCACGGGCAACCGGGTCATCGGCCGGCCACACCGCGTCGAACCGGCCACCCTTGGTCACCGGCAGCGCGCCCTGCTCCTCCGATTCAACCGCCGCCAGACGCCACCCCTGATCGGCGACATAGGCGGCAATGCGGGCGCGGATGGTGCCCACATCCAGATCGGCGTCGTCGCTGTAATATGTGTCCTCGACAAACAGTCGGTGGTCATCAAATGGCAGGACGTAGACGAAGCGAAACCCGTCAATCTGTGGCACCGTCGCGTCCATCACGATCGGCCGGCTGAGCCCGTGCGGCGCGTCGAGCCGGATCATCTGCCCGACAAATTTCTGCCACCCCGCGGCCATGGCCGCGACCTCCCGTCCCGCGCCGCTGGTGTCGATCACCGCCGCAGCCGACATGGTCGAACCGTCGGTCATCGTCAGCGATTCGGGCGCAAGGTGCCGCACCCCGACGCCGCAATGCACCCGGTCGCCCAGTACCGCGCGCAGCCGTGCATCGAGCGCCGCCGACGTCGCGCTGGCATAGCGGCTGGTCAAGGTCCTTCGTCGCGCCGGGAAGTTGATGTCATAGCCGTCCCAGCGCCGTACCGTAATGTCGTCGAGCAGCGCGGCAGCGTCGGCAGAGATGTCGGTGGCAAACCATGACCAGATGTGATCACCGCCGCATTTGACGTCGCGTTCGATCAATTCGACATGGACATCGGGCCGCCAGCGCGCGAGCGCCAGTGCGATCAGCCCGCCGGCGAGGCCGCCGCCCACGATCACCAGGTCTGGCCGGTTCATTGCCATCAGTAATTCCGCTGGACCCTGATGGCCGCACTTTCGCGGCCCAATGTCGAAATGCTGCCGAGCAGCGCCAGCCAACGGGTGATCCGGTATTCGGCGCGGGTCGCGCTATAGCCCTGCCCGTCGGTGATGATTTCCACATAGACGCGCCGCGTAATATATTTGCCCGCAGCGACGCTGGTCCCCGACCCGATGGCGGTGTCGGCGGGCAATATCCTCAACCGGTCCAGCCCGGTTGCGCGCCGGATGGCGTTGATCGGGTCGAGGTCGCCTCCGCTGCGCAGCGAGGCCAGCGCAAGGCCGAGTTGAGCGGCCTCCGTCACCGAAATATCGGTCACCGACGCGCCGAACAGGATCCGCGACAGCAGCTCATCCTCCGGCAGCGCGGGCACTGACGAAAAGCTGATTTCCGGCCGCAGACCGGTGCCGCGCACGCGGATGCTGGCGTCGATGCCCGACACATCGTCCACCGCCACAATATCGAGCGCGGGGTCGGGCGGCGATGATCCGTCAAAGCGGATCGTCCCGCTTTCCAGTTCAAAGCGCCGCCCCGCGAAAATATAGTCCCCGCGCACCAGCTCGGCGGTGCCGCTCATGGCGAAATTGCTGACATCGCCGCTGATCGTGACGTCGGTACGCCAATCGCTTTCCAGCCCCAGGCCGGTAACCTCAAAACCGCGACGCCCCGACACCGCCAGATCGAGCCGCCAAGGACGCGCGCGTTGCCGCAGCACCGGACGGTCGGCGGGCCGGTTTTCCTCCACCACATTGATGACCGGCAGCGCCGCGACCGCCGTCGCCCGGCCAAGGCGAAACCGCCCGGAATCGAGCTGCACCCGCCCGGAAATCATGCCGCCCGACGCATTGCTCGACAAACGGACCGGCCCCGTCACCCGCGCGACCAGATCGTCACGGTCGATCAACAGCGCGCGATCGGCATCCAGCCGGATGTCCATCGTCAATGCTTCACCCAAGGCGACGCCGATGTCGCCGGCGCCGCTCACGCTGCCGCCGCCGGCGGTCGTACCGCGCACATCGCGCAGGCGCAGCACATCGCCGTCAAACTGGCCGACAGCACTGATATTGCTGACCACCGTGCCGGTCTGAAAGCTCTCCACCCGCGCATCGCGGGCACGCGCGACGCCACGGATGCGCGGGTCGCGCGCGGTCCCGCCAACATCAGCCGCCAGTTCGACCGGCCCCGACAGGTTCAGGCTTTCAATCCCGATCAGCCGCCAGATGCGCGCAACATCGCCCTGATACCGCAGCTGGGCAAACAGCGGCGCATTCGCCAGCCGGTCAATCAACGCACCGCCCGACGCCAGCGGTGACACCCGCGCCTGGGCACGGCCAATGACCGCACCATCGCGCTGAAAAACCGCACGGGCGGCGGCGTTTGTCGCGGTCAGCGCAGCGTTCACGGCAATATCGACCGGGGCCGAGCTGTCGAGCAGCCCGGCGCGGCTAAGCCCGGTTACCCGCACCGCCATGTCGCCTTGCGGCGCCGAACCATTGTCGACGTAGCGCAGTCGGCCGCTGGCCCGTCCGTCGAGGCCGAGGTCGGGGTAGGCAATGTCGAGGATGTCGAGCGGAATCCCGTCGAGCCCGGCCTCCACACGCGTTTCGGCATTGGACAGCTGCCCCGACACCTGCATCCGGCCGCCACCATAGCGCAGTTCCGCAGGGGCAAGCGCCCAACCGCCATTGTTGCGGGTGATGACGGCGGGGGTGGTGAGCGCAATGGGCGACCGTGCGAGCGTCCCAGCGCCGCGAACCACCAACCGGTCGGGGGTAATCGCGACGGTGGATTGCGCGGTAAAATCCCGCCCCCGTGATCCCGCTATGGCGACGCGCGCACTCCCCTCCCCCGCCACGACACGGACGCTGCCGCCCATGCGGGCGATCGACAGCGTTCCGCGCGACAAACCGACCGTTTCAAAGCTGGCGTCGATCGTGCTGCCCGCCGGGTTGAGCAGCAATGTCGCCTGCAATTGGCCGCGCGCGATGCCCAGCGGCGGCGGCCCGGCGATGCTGGCATTGCGGGCAGCAAGGTCTGCGCCGACCCGTTGCACGCCGCCGGGCAGGCTCAGCACCAGGCGGCCGTCAATGCCGCCGCCGGTCACCAACAGCTGACCGATCAGGCCGCCCGTCGCCGTGGCCAAACGGCCGCGCGCCGTCGTTTCGTCGACGGTCAGTGCAGCCACATCCAAAATGGCGGCGCGGCCACGCGGCAGCGCGATCGCGCCACGCGCGGTAAAGGGGCCGAGCACAGACCCGCCATCGGCCGACAAATCAAATCCGGCGTCGGACGGCGTGGCGCGGATCGTCACGTCGGCGAGCTGCGCGGGGGCAAAGGGCGACGCCAGATTGGCGATGATCATCGGGCGGTTCAGCGGGCCGTCCACGCGCAGCGTCAGCGGCCCGTAGCGCCGGTGGGCGCCCTGTGCCTCGATCAAGAATGTCCCGTCCTGACGCCGCTGTCCGGCGCCGGAAAGGTTCAGCAATGGCGCAGACAGCCGGACCGCCGACAGGCGCAGGACGCGGTCGGCACCCCAGGCAATATTGGCACGGACATCAGGCCCGCCGCCGGCGAGGCCGCGCATGAAGCCATTGTCGAACCGGCGCACCAACGCCCGCGCGGTGCCGTTGACGACAAAGGGCGACCCGCCACTTGCCGACCCCGTCAGATTGACGGTGGCATCAACCAGGCCGACACCGCCAAGCTCCAGCCCCGGCAGGCCGCCGTCAATTTGCAGGCGGCGGTCATTGCCGGCGATGCGCAGGCCGAGCCGGGCGTCCAAACCGTCTGCGCGCAACCGGATGGCTTCGGCCGATATCACCCCCGCCTGTCGGCTGATCGTCCCGCTCGCGGAAAAGCGTTGCAGCGCGCGATCGATCGGCGGCGCGATGCCGCTGGTGGTCGCGATCGTCAGGTTCACCGGCAGGGCAACGCGCCCACCCGCCACGACGCCCCTGCCGTCGGCCGCAACGCCGGTCAGCCGGATGGCGCCCAGTTGCACCGCGTTGGCGAGCGCACGATATTCGGTGCGCGGACTGGCAAAGGGGCCGTCGAGCAGCACTGCGAAGCGCGCCTCCTGCGGAACAAAGCCGGAGCCGAGCACGTCATTCTGCCGCAGCCGCGCGTCGATGCGCAGCGCCGCAAATCGGCTACGGGCCAGATCAACACCGCCGACCGCCGTGGATTGCACCGCCGCGCTAACCAGCGTGATGCGACCGTCCCAGCGGCGCCGGGCAATGCGGCCATCGGCATCAACGGCAATGCCGCCGCTCGCCACGCGTGCCGCCACACCGGCGGTGCGCGATTCCGGCCAGATGCGGCCCAGTGCCGTCATCCGCCCGTCGCGCATGGTCATGCGAAGGCTGGCCAGCGGCAGTGCGCCGGAACGGGCCATCACC
>CAZAWL010000049.1:0-10971 GCA_964488705.1 uncultured Sphingopyxis sp. | reverse complement strand
CTGTCATCCGCCCCATTGCTGGCACAATATGCCAAGGGCGCCGTGGCGGCCCTGACCTATGAACCGTCGGCCCTGCCGGACGGCACATTGGCCGGCGCGCGCCCGGGCAGCGGCAATTTTTCGATCACGATCAAGGGTAAGGCCGCCCATGCCGGCCGCAACCCGCAGGACGGCCGCAACGCGTTGGTGGCGGCGGCGGACCTCGCACTCAGGTTAAAGGCGGCTGTCCGGCCCGGCCTGTCGATCAATCCGGCGCGCATCGACGGCGGGAGCGCCAATAATGTCGTTCCCGACCATGCGGTGCTGCGCGTCAACCTGCGCCCGCGCACGCCGGAGGATGAGGACGCAGCCAAGATGTTGCTCGCCGACCTCACCTACGACATCGCGCTGGCCCATGATGTGCAGGTGCACATGCATGGCAGCTTTGCCCGACCGCCAAAGCCGATAGACCCCACAGCCCAGCGGCTGTTCGCCCTGGTCGAGCAAGCCGGAGCCGACCTCGGGCTGACCATCACCCACAAAGACAGCGGCGGTGTATGCGACGGCAACAACATCGCGGCATGCGGGGTGCCGGTGGTCGACACCATGGGCGTGCGCGGCGGCAGCATCCATTCTTCGGACGAATATCTGATCGTCGATAGCCTCGTCGAACGGGCGCAACTATCGGCGCTGACTATCCTGCGTATCATGGCGAACGGTGGCATATGACATTCCTGATCCGGCCGGCCAGCACAGCCGACCTGCAACCCATGTACGAAATGGCAAAGCTGACCGGTGGCGGTTTCACGAACCTGCCGCCCGACCGGGCGGCGCTGGCGGCAAAGCTCGACCGTGCACAGACCGCCTTTGCCGCGACGCCAAGGGACGGCGAAATCGACGATCAGCTGTTCGTGCTGATGCTCGAAAACCTGGCGACCGGCGATGTGCGCGGCACCTGCCAGCTGTTCACCAAGGTCGGCATGCGCATGCCATTTTACAGCTATCGCCTGGGCACCATCAGCCAGCATAGCGCAGAGCTGGGCCGCACTTTTCGCGCGGACGTGCTCAGCCTCGTCACCGACCTCGAAGGGTCGAGCGAAGTCGGGGGGCTGTTTCTGCACCCGCATGAACGGGCGGGCGGACTAGGCCTGTTGCTGGCGCGGTCGCGCTATCTCTTCATCCGCGCCAATCGTCAGCGCTTTGGCGACCGCATCCTTGCGGAGTTGCGCGGTGTCATCGACGATGCCGGCGGATCGGCATTTTGGGACAGCGTCGCCGGCAAATTCTTTGGCATGAGCTTTCAGGAAGCTGACCAGTTCAATGCGCTGCACGGCAACCAATTCATCGCCGACCTCATGCCCAAGCACCCGGTCTATGTCGCGATGCTGAGTGAAGCGGCCCGATCCGTCATCGGCCTGCCCCACCCCAGCGGACGGGCGGCGATGCGGATGCTGGAAAATGAAGGGTTCGCGTTCGAAAATTATATCGACATCTTTGACGGCGGCCCGACCATGACGGCGCGGACCGACCAGGTCCGCACGATCCGCGACGCGCAGACCGGCCGGATAAGCCGGATCGGCCCCGGCACAGTGCGGGCATTGGCCGCGTCGGGGCAATGCGCCGATTTTCGCTGTTGCTTTGCACATATCGGCGTCGAGGGCGACGACATCCACGTCGATGCGGCAACCGCCGCAGCGCTGCGCGTCGACGTCGGCGACTCCATCGACTGGATTGCGAGCTGACATGCTGACCGAAATCAACTTTGACGGCATTATCGGACCCAGCCACAATTATGCGGGCCTGTCGCGCGGCAATGTCGCATCCGCGCGCAATGCCGGCGCCGTCGCTCACCCGCGCCAAGCCGCGCTTCAGGGGCTTGCCAAGATGCGCGCGAACATGGCCCTCGGCCTCATCCAGGGCTGGTTCATGCCGCTGGATCGGCCGAATATCGCATGGCTTTCCGGTCTGGCGACCACGCTGGCCGATGCACCGACGCATTTGCGTGCAGCCGCCTATTCCGCATCATCGATGTGGGCCGCCAATGCCGCCACGGTCAGTCCGGCGCCCGATGCGGCGGACGGCCGCTGTCACCTGAGCGTGGCCAACCTGTCGACTATGCCGCACCGCAGCCACGAGTGGCCGGGCACGCTGGCCCAGCTCGCGCTCGCCTTTGCCGATGATCGGCATTTTGTCGTCCACCCCCCCGTTCCCCCGCCCTTTGGCGATGAGGGCGCGGCCAACCATATGCGCCTGGCACCCGAACATGGGGCGGCGGGCGTCGAAATCTTTGTCTACGGACGCAGCGGTGGCGCCTTTCCCGCGCGCCAGCATATCGAAGCGTCACAGGCCATTGCGCGCCGTCACGGGCTGGACCCGGCCCGCACGCTGTTCATCGAACAAAATCCCGATGCGATTGCCGCCGGCGCGTTCCACAATGATGTGGTGGCCGTTGCCAATGGCCATGTACTGTTCGCGCATGAATCGGCCTTCGCCGACCGCGCCGCTGCGCACGCCGCCATCCGCACGGCTGCGCCATGGTGCGAGATTGTCGAAGTTCCCACCGCGGCAGTCCCCATTGCCGATGTGATCAGCAGCTATTTATTCAATGCCCAGCTCGTGACCCTGCCCGATGCGACGATGGCGCTGATCGTCCCTACGGAGGCGATGGCAACCTCGAGCGTCGCAGGCTGGCTGGACGCCATGCTGGCTGGCAACGGCCCGATCCGCAGCGTCGTGCCGGTCGACGTCCGCCAGTCGATGGCCAATGGCGGCGGCCCCGCCTGCCTGCGGCTCAGGGTGGTCGCCGACCCCGCCCATATCGATCCGCGATTTATCTGTACCGAGCAGGGGTTGGACCGCGCGGCGTCGGTGATTGCGCAGCATTGGCCCGATTCCCTTGCGCCGGATGACCTGACCGACCCTGCACTCGCGCCGCGGCTGCATGCGGCGCGGCAGGCGCTGCTCGACGCGCTCGATCTGTCACTCTTGGCCTGAACTGCCCCAGCGCGAACCTGCTGGCCAACTGTCGGATTAACTGACAGTTTACCATGTTCGAATCGCCAAAATGCCCGCTTTGCGGGCTTGGCACGGGATTTGCGAGGCAGGACGCATGTGGACCAAAGTCAAACGTCTGTTCATTATCAAGACGCGGTTTGAGGCGTGCCTCATCATCTACGCGCTCGCGCTCGGCGCGATAGAGCGGGGCATCCATTATTTGTCCGCCTATCCCGGCACTGGCGGATACCTGCTGATGGCGGCCTGCACCGGCTCCGTTTTCCTGGGCGGTGCCAAAATATTCGACAGCCTGCGTTATGAACGCGAAATGCAGCCCGCAATCATTGACAATGGGTCGTCAACCGCCACAACTGTTCGCTGAAAAGACGGGGGCCTTTTGCCGTTAGGCTGAACGGATCCACCGCCGGGACGATTGGGAGGGGCAGATGGCCAAGAAACCAAAACTCGAATTGACGGGTGAGCCGGAGGGCGGTTCCGCCATGAGCCCGCTCATCGGCCTGGCGCGTGAGGACATGATCGGCGCCGTGGCGGTTCTGCTGCGCGAAACGGCGAGCAAACCCGACGCCGCGATGAAAAATATCCAGTCATTTGGCGAAGATGTGATGAAAATCATGACGGGCAAGAGCGACCTTGCCCCCGCCGCCAAGGATAAAAGGTTCATGGACCCCGCCTGGACGTTCAACCCCTTTTACCGGGCAGGCGTGCAATATTATCTGGCAGTCCAGAAAACCACGCAGGCGTGGATCGACGACCTCAAGCTGGACGAACTGGAACGCAACCGGGCCAGCTTTATTTCCGGCATGATCCTCGATGCCCTGGCCCCGACCAATACGCTCGCGGGGAATCCGTCGGCGATCAAACGGGCCATCGACAGCGGTGGCCTTTCGCTGATGAAGGGCCTGCAAAACGCCTATAATGATATCGTTCATAACGATGCCATCGTCAGCCAGGTCGACAAGCGACCGTTCAAGATCGGCGAAAATATCGCGATCACGCCCGGCCAGGTCGTGTGGCGCACCGAAATGATGGAGCTGATCCAATATGCACCGACAACCGACAAGGTGCACAGCATCCCGCAACTGACCGTGCCGCCACAGATCAACAAGGCCTATATCAACGACCTGACGCCGACCAAATCGGTTGTCCAGCTGCAACTTGCGGCGGGAATCCAGCCGTTTCTCATCAGCTGGCGCAACCCAGGTCCGGAACATGGCCATTGGGGACTCGGCGACTATGTTGACGCGGTCATCGAGGCGATTGGCGTCATTTGTGAAATTACCGGTTCGGATAAGGTCAACCTGTCGGGCGGCTGTTCCGGCGGCATCACATTGTCGACCATATTGTCCAAGATGGCGGCGAACGGCGATAATCGCGCCGGTGCCGCAACGCTGATGGTGTGCGTACTCAAGCCGGAGGCCACCGATAGCGAAGTAGGCGCGCTCGTATCGCAGCACGGTATCGAGCTCGCACGCCGGCGTAGCGCCAAAAAGGGCATATTGGAGGGGTCGTCGCTCAGCCGGTCCTTTGCCTGGCTCAGGCCCAACGACCTCGTCTGGAACTATGTCATCAACAATTATCTGCACGGTGAAGACCCGCCGGCGTTCGACATCCTGTTCTGGAATAATGACGCAACCAACCTGCCGGCACAGCTGCACAGCGACTATCTCGATTTCTATGAGACGCAGCCATTTGCCCGCCCCGGCACCGCGAGCTTGGCCGGTCATACGGTGGACCTGACAAAGGTCGATGTCGACCTGTTCATCCTCGCCGGCGTCACAGACCATATCACGCCCTGGAAAGCCTGTTACCGCTCAACCCAGCTCTTTGGTTCGAAAAATGTCGAATTTGTGCTGTCGCAATCGGGCCATATTCAGGCAATTCTGAACCCGCCGGGCAACCCGAAGGCCAAATATTTCCGGAGCAACAAGGCACCACCGGCCGACGTTGAAAAATGGCTGGAACAGGCGGAGGAAGTCGCCGGTAGCTGGTGGCCGTTCTGGGCAGAATGGGTTAAGGCGCGCGCCGGCAAGTTGAAGGACGCGCCAACCAAATTGGGCAGCAAGAAACATCCGCCGATCACGGCCGCCCCGGGCGATTATGTCCACGGATAAGGGTTGAATTTCGCATGACAAAACAGGCTGCTGACGGCCAATCGGCGCTGGCCGATGCCGAAGTGATGATGCACACGGTGAATGGTCGCACGCTGCGCGTCGCGCGTTGGCGGGCCAGGCCGTCAACCGGCAAACGCGGCAAGAGCACGGCGTTACCGCTGCTGTTCTTTAACGGCATCGGGGCCAATATCGAACTCGTCGCACCCTTTGCCCGCCAATTGGGCGAACGCGATTTCGTCATTTTCGACATGCCGGGCATCGGTGAATCGCCCGACCCCGTGCTGCCCTATAATCCCATCACCATGTCACAAACGGCGGCGGCGCTGATGACCGACCTCGGCTATGACCGGATGGACGTGATGGGGGTCAGCTGGGGCGGTGCGATGGCGCAGCATTTCGCCATGCAATATCCCGCCCGCGTCGAGCGGCTGATCCTCGCCGCGACGACCGCCGGCTGGATGATGATGCCCGGAAAACTGAGCGCCCTGACCAAGATGGCCAACCCCCGCCGCTATATCGACCCCGATTTCATGGCGACCCACTTTGCGACGCTGTACGGCGGCAAAACGGACGGGGCGGGCGGTCATGTCGGGCGCATCCGGCCACCATCGGGCCTGGGCTATTTCTATCAGCTGCTGGCCATGGTCGGCTGGACGAGCGCGCCGCTGTTGCCCTTCCTCCTCAAGGCCGAAACATTGGTCATCATGGGCGAAGAGGATAATATCGTGCCGGTCATCAACGGGCGTTTCCTTGCGTCGCTGATCCCCGATGCGGAACTCAAGATCATCCCCGACGGCGGTCATTTGTTCCTCGTCAGCCAGGCGGAGGAATCGCTCGCCATCATCAACGAATTTCTGGATCGACCACGCGCGCAGGCCGCTGCGGCGGCCTGACGCTGACGCCCCCCGCGACGCTCAATTCCGTGCGGTTCGCGTGCTGCCGAGATTGTTGCGGTCGAGGAACGTGCGGATCGCGGCAACGGTGGCGTCGGGTGCCTCCTCCATGGGCAGATGCCCCACCCCGTCGAGCAGCACGACCTCGCTGTTGGCGATCCGCTCGGCAAAGCTCTGCGCCGCGCTCGGGTTGATGATCCGGTCCTCTTTGCCGAACAGGATCAATGCCGGCACACCGATACGTCGCGCCTGCTCGGCGGCGCCATCGTCGACGAACGGGCGGCCAAAACGCATCCCCGTTGCCTCCCGATTGCCGGGAAAGCGCAGCAATTCCCAATAGCGATCGACCATCGCATCATCGATCATCGTCTGATTGGACACCGACCCGCGCAATGATCGTTCGATCAGGCTGCGCGGCGTGATGTGCATACCAAGCCAACGGCCGAACCCGGACCGCATGATCCGGAAACCGATATTGCTGGCTGGCGGCCGGTCACCCGCCCGTGGCGGCATGCCCCCCGCGTCGATCAGCAACAATGCCTGTACCCGCGCGGGGTGCGCCAACGCATAACGCCAACTGATGCCGCCGCCCATGCTGTTGCCGCCGAGTACGAATGTCTCGACGCCGAGGCTGGTCATCACCTGATCAACCGTCTCGACCATTTCCGCAATGTCGTAACGGTGCGTGGGGGTCGCTCCGGTCAGCCCGTGGCCGGGCATGTCCATCGTGATGATGCGATAGTCGCTGCGCAGCCGTTCGACCATCGGCTCCCACGTATGCAGACTGGCATTCGACCCGTGTATCAGGACCAACGCCGGCTGGCCGATGTCGCCCCCGGTGTCACGCACATGGACCTGAGCGCCGTTGGGGATGGTGACGAACCGGCTTTCGGCATTGGCATATTTGGCGATCATGACGGCACGCTCGGTATCCGGCGTGCGCAGGAGGAGAAATGCTGCGACCACAGCGCCAAGCAGAATCGCGACGGTCCACAGCGCCCGCCGCACCCATTTGCGTTGCCCTGCAGCCACCATCACTCTCCCTTGATTACCGCCACCGCGTCAACGAGCTGCGCAACTGAAAACGGCTTTGGCAGAAATGCAACATTGGCGAGGCCGATCGATTCACGAAGCTGTTCCTCGGCATAGCCGGACATGAACAGCACGGGCACGTCCGGGTGTCCTTTGCGAATGGACGACACCATTGTCGGCCCGTCCATCGTCGGCATCATGACGTCGGAAATGACCAGATCGATGCCGTGGGTCGCCGCAAATTTTTCGAGCCCGTCCTCTCCCTGGCTCGCGGTGATGACGGTATAGCCGGCGCGAACCAGCGCGCGTTCGGCGACTGCGCGCACCATGTCCTCATCCTCCACCAGGAGGATGGTGCCGCTGCCCCAGTGGATGGATCGCGCGCCCGGCACCGGTGCAGATTGCGGCCGCTCCGCCTCCTGCGGTCCGGTATAGACGGGCAGGTAGATGGAAAAACGGCTGCCGACGCCCAGTTGCGAGTCGGCAAAAATATAGCCGCCTGACTGTTTGACGATGCCATAAACGGTGGCGAGGCCGAGGCCCGTTCCCTTGCCCAGGTCCTTTGTGGTGAAAAAGGGGTCAAAGATTTTGGCGACAACCTCCGCGCTCATGCCGGTGCCGGTATCACCGACTTCCAACAGGCAATAATTGTCAGGCGGCATGCCGGATCGCATGATTTCAGCCGATTCCGCGCGCGACACCGCCCGGGTGACAATGCTCAATCGCCCGCCTGACGGCATGGCGTCGCGGGCATTGACCGCCAGATTGACGATCACCTGTTCCATCTGCACCGGGTCGGCGCGGACCGTGCCCAGCCCGCGACCATGCTGGACATCCAGCGTCACATTTTCGCCCAGCAGACGCTGCAACAGATGCGACACGTCGGCGACAATGTCCGACAGGTTCACGATTTGCGGGCGCAACGTCTGCTGCCGCGAAAAGGCGAGCAACTGTCGCGTCAAATTCGCCGCGCGATTGGCATTGCTGCGGACCTGCTGGATATCGTCATAGTCGGTGTCGCCCGGGCTGTGCCGACCCAGCATCAGATCACAATTACCCAGAATAGCGGTCAATATATTATTGAAATCATGGGCGATACCGCCCGCCAGTTGACCCACCGCCTGCATCTTTGTCGCCTGGGTCATCTGCTGGTCGACTGCCGATACCTCATCGGGCTGGTTGATCGTCAGCAGCACGGCCGCTTCACCCATGCCGCGCACGCCGATAAGGCCGATGGTGCGATGCTCGTCGCCCGCTCCGGTCAACCGCACAGCCAGGTTGCCAGAGCTCGCGTGCCCGCCGGCATGACGGCGCACGGCTTCGGAAATGGCTGACTTGTCCTCTCCCACGACCAGGTCGCTGGGGTAGGTGGGGGACACCCCCTGCCCTATGCCGACGGCCGACTGGAACGCGGCATTGATGAACAGGAAACGGCCTTCACGATCCACCATCGCCATGGCAAAGGGCAGCGCCATCAACAGGCTTTTGATGTAATCGATGGCAATCCCGCGCTCGACCGCGCCGCCATCCTCATCGATCACGATCATCGCCACCGGACCGGCGGGATCGGCCGTGTCGAGCGGCACTTCGATGATCCGCACAGGCGTCGCCCCGGCACGCCCGTCTTCGCGGGCAAAGCGGATCATCCCCTGCTGGCTGACCCGCAACAACGCGGCAAAGTCGGCGCCTTCGGGCAGCGTCGTGTCACCCCCTGCCCTGACCGCAAAGGCCAGATTGCAGGCGATCACATTGCCCGATCGTCCCACCAACGCCACCATGACGCCGGATTGGGACAATCGCTGGCCAGCGGCGGCGCGCAGGGCGGTCGCCAGATCGTCCACCATGTCGGTTTCAACGCGCGTCGCGCATCGCCACAACAGATGGTCGGCCCGCGCACCCACGCGATGGACGGTGCCGTCATATTCACGACCATCGCGGGTAAAGCCGGCAATCGCCGCTTCTCCATCGCGCCATGCAGCGCGGCCGACCTCCGCCAGCAAGGCAACCGTCTGCGCGTCGGGAACCAGATTGGGCGGCGTCACCGCACCACCAAACCATTCGACATACAGATCGTTAGCGCAAACCAGCCGGCCGCTGCGGTCGGTAATGGCGATGCCCGCCATGTCGGTGTCAGCCACGGCCCGGACGAGCGTCCAATCCTGTTCCGGCGAGGCGGATTCTTCGCGCGGGCGGTGCTGAACGCGCAGCCCGTGCAGCACCGCTGCGGACAGCGCGCCCGCGCCGATGCAACCCGCGATCAGCGGCAGCGAACCCGTGGCACGCCACAGCAACCACGCGGCAAAGGCGCTGGCCAGCCCGACGAGCGCCAGCGGCAGCTGGTCACGCCAACTGTCCGCCGGTCGCCTCAAATAGTCGGTAGGCGATGTCTGGCTCACCAGATCCTGACGCGCTGCTCTGGGTTAAGATAAAGCAGGCTGCCCGGCTGGACCCCGAACGCACTGTACCATGCGTCGAGGTTGCGGACGACGGCCGCGCGCTGCATCGATGGCGAATGCGGGTCGGTCGTGATCCGCTGCAGCAAGTTGGCATCGCGATAATTACGCCGCCAAACCTGCGCCCAGCCGAGGAAGAAGCGCTGGTCGCCCGTCATACCGTCAATGACCGGCGCTTCCCGCCCATTCAGTGAGGCGCGATAGGCATCATAGGCGATCGACAGCCCGGCCAGGTCTCCGATATTTTCACCCAGCGTGAATTCGCCCGACAGATGCTCTCCCAGCACTTCATAGGCATCATATTGCGCGATCAATTGGCGGCCGGCTGCTTCGAACGCGGCGACATCCTGTGGCGTCCACCAATCGGCCAGGCGACCATTTTCATCATATTTCGCGCCCTGATCATCGAAATGGTGGCTGATCTCGTGGCCGATCACAGCACCAATACCGCCATAGTTGATCGCCGGGTCGGCATTGGGGTCGAAAAATGGCGGTTGCAGGATAGCGGCTGGAAAGACAATCTCGTTCATACCGAAATTGGCATAGGCATTGACCGTCATCGGGGTCATGCCCCATTCCCACCGGCGGACCGCGCCCCCCAGTTTGCCAATTTGATATTCATGTTCAAACTGGTTGGACCGCCAGGCATTGCCGAACAGGTCGTCGCTGCGAATGTCCAGCCCTTCGTAACTGCGCCACTGGCTTGGATAGCCGATCTTGACCGTAAAATTGGCGAGCTTGGCGCGCGCGCGCACCTTTGTCTGCGGCTGCATCCAGCTCAGATTGTCGATGCGATTGCCGAGCGCGGCCAGCACATTCGCTACAAGTTGGTCCATCGCCGCCTTGGTGGCAGGCGGGAAGTAACGCGCGACATATTGCTGGCTCACCTCGTCCCCGACGACGCCTTCGGCAAAGCGCACGGCACGTTTCCAGCGCGCCTCTTGCTGCGGTGTCCCCGACAGGGCGGTGCCATAAAAGGCGAAATTGGCACTCTGCACCGATTGCGGCAATTCGTCGGCATAGGTGGCTAGGCTACGCACGATCAACTGGTCGCGCAGCACCTGTGGCGATGCGGACCGGAACGCGGCGGCGATGCCGGTGAATGCCGACGGTTGGTTGACGAGCACATGGGTCGCATTGACGCCTAGCCCGCGCAGAAACGTCGCAAAATCGAAGCCGGGTGCCAGCGCGTCCAGTTCTGCCACGCTCATGCGGTTATAGGTTTTGGTTGCGTCGCTGCTGTCGATGCGGTTCCAGTGGGCCTGCGCGATCTGCGTTTCAAACGCCATCAGCGCCTGTGCACGGTTGGCAGCGTCGGCCTCGCCGGCCAGTGTCAGCATCTGTTCCAGATAACGGACATAGGCGGTCCGCAAGCCGGCAAAACGTGGACTGTCGGACAAATAATAGTCGCGGTCCGGCATGCCGATACCGCTTTGCACCATCGTCATGATATATTCGTCGGGACTGCGGTCATCCTGCCCGACATAG
>CAZAWL010000048.1:0-11042 GCA_964488705.1 uncultured Sphingopyxis sp. | reverse complement strand
GGCCTGCGCGCCGCATCGCTCCATTATTTCTATCGCCAGCCGGAACGGCTGACGCTGAGCCAGGCGACGATGCTCGCCGGGCTGGTCAAGGCACCGTCGCGGCTGGCCCCGACGCGTAATTTGCGTGGGGCACGCGACCGCCAACGCGTTGTCATCGCTGGCATGGTCGATGCCGGGTATCTGACATCGGCAGAGGCGGCGGCCATCCGCCCGGCAGAAATCGACCACCGCGCCACCGGCAACCTGCCGAGCGGCACCTATTTTGCCGATTGGGCGATGCGCGAGGCGCGCGATTCTGTCGAACCGGGCTATGATGATATCCGCGTGACGACGACGCTCAATGCGCGTCTGCAGGACCTTGCCCGGCGGGTCACCGCCGGTGCGCGTATCGGGCGCGCACAGGTGGCGCTGGTCGCGATGCGCCCTAATGGCGAAGTCGTCGCCATGGTGGGCGGTCGCAGCTATGCCGACAGCCCGTTCAACCGGGCGACGCAGGCGCTGCGCCAACCCGGTTCCACCTTCAAACTGGCGGTCTATTATGCCGCGCTGCGGGCAGGGATGACGCCCGAAACGATGGTCGATGATGTGCCGATAGAGGATGGCGATTACCGTCCGTCCAACTATGGCGGGCGCTATCGCGGGCAGATTACGCTGCGCGAAGCCTTTGCCCAGTCGAGCAATGTCGTGGCGGTGCGCCTGTATCAGCAGCTGGGCGGCGCAGCGGTGCGCACCGCGGCGCGTGACCTCGGCATCACCAGCCCGATTGCCGACAATGCCAGCAGCGCGCTGGGCAGTTCGGGAACGACACTGATCGAACTGACGGCGGCCTTTGCAACCATTGCCGGCAATTACGGACCAGTGGAGCCGCACGCGCTCCGCCGTCCTGAACCCGGCATCATCGAAAGCCTGTTCGACGGGCGCAACAGCCTCGCGTCGAACCACCGCGCCGCGTTGCTCGACCTGTTGTCGAGCGTCGTCAACACCGGCACGGGTCGCGCCGCGCGGCTCGCCATACCCGCCTTTGGCAAGACCGGCACGACGCAGGATAGTCGCGACGCGCTGTTTGTCGGTTTTGCCGGCGACCTGGTGGTCGGCGTGTGGGTGGGCAATGACGACAATAGTCCCTTGCGCGGCATGACCGGCGGCGGCGAACCGGCCCGCATCTGGCGCGCCTTCATGGGCGAAGCGGTACCCGGTGCCGCGCCGCGCCCGCGCCGCCCGGACCCGACGCCGGAGGATAAGCCGGATCCTGGCGAGGCGATTTTTGACGACCTGCCGATTGATATCGGCAAACCGACGGTGCGCATCGACCCCGAAAGCGGCGTGGCGCTCGACACCCGTATCGGCCCCGTCGATGTCACGATCGACGGCAATGGCGTGTCGGTCCGCCCGGAGGGCGAGGGGCCACCACGCTGACATAGTGCTGCGACAAATGCGCACCAGACAGGTGTGACAAAGGGCAGCATCAGGTGGAGCGGCGGCTATGCCGGAAGAGTTGAACAGCGTCATTGCCGACAACCGGCTGGGCCTCGGCCGGCGTGGCGACGCCCCGATGCCGGTCGATGCCGTCCCGGCCCGTCTGACGGCGCAGTTTGAACGTTACCAGGCGCGGCCAGCGGCCCTCGCTGCGGTTCCCTCCCGTGCCGAGGCCGCAGCCAGCCTCATCACCTTGCGCAATGTCGTCGCCGCCAACCGCGTCCCCTCGGCCGACAGGGTGGCGGGGGATCCGATGGACGGGGGTGATGGCGCGGGCGGCGACATGACCCGCGCCGACCGCCCCGCGGCCGGACGGCGGCCGCGTGCGAACCGCAATCGCGCCGACGCGATGGACAGTGCCGCCGACCCCCAACGTGACGAAATGGGCCTGCCGCGCGATTACCGGCGTGCCGTGCGCGAACAATATGTCGCCGGCGTTGGTGCCCGTTTCGGGCTGGCGGTGGCGAGCGAAGCGCCGTTCGTGGAGCGGCTCGTCCATTTCTGGGCCAATCATTTCGCCGTGTCGATCGACAAGCTGTCGGTCATCGGTTTTGCGGGATTGATGGAGTTTGAGGCTGTCCGCCCGCATGTGCTCGGCCGGTTCGGGGACATGTTGTGGGCCGTCGAAACCCATCCCGCGATGCTGCTCTATCTCGATCAGGCGCAATCGATCGGGCCGGATTCGGTGCTGGCGCGCGCGGTCGCCAATCGCCGTCGCGGCAATGGCCGCACGCTCGGTCTCAACGAAAATCTGGCGCGGGAAATTCTCGAACTGCACACGCTGGGTGTCGACGGCGGCTATAGTCAGGGCGATGTCACCGAACTTGCGCGCGCGCTGACCGGCATCACCATGCCCGGGCTGGCACCGCCGCCGCTGCGACGCCTGTTGGGCGATGTCGACCCGGGCGAAGTGCGTTTTGTCGATGCCGTGCACCAACCCGGATCGCGCACGCTGCTCGGTCGCCGATACGAGGCGGGATCGGGCGACATTCAGCCGCGATCGATGATCGGGGCATTGGCGGCTCACCCGGCAACCGCGCGGCACCTGTCGTTCAAGCTGGCGCGGCATTTTGTCGCGGATGATCCGCCCGCCGCGCTGGTCAACCGTCTGACGGCGGCCTTTGTCCGGCACAATGGTGATTTGCGCCAATGGTATGGCGTGCTCTTGTCGTCGCCTGAAACCTGGGCGGCGGCGTCGGCCAAGGTGAAGACGCCCTGGGAATGGGCCGTATCGGCGGCACGGGCGCTGGGGTGGAGCGATATGCCGCCGTCGATCGGCGTGGCAGCCTTGTTCCGCGAGCTGGGCCAGCCGGTCTGGCAACCCGGGTCGCCCGCCGGGTTCGACGATGTTGCGGCCAGCTGGCTTGCGCCCGATGCGTTGCTGCGACGGATAGAGGCGGCGCAGCGGCTGGTCCGCCTCGCGCCCGCCGGCACCGACCCGCGTTCGCTGGCCACCCATTTGTTCGGTCCATTGCTGTCCGATGCGACAGCGACGGCGATTGCCCGGGCCGAATCGACCGCACAGGCGTTGGCGCTGCTGCTGGTTTCACCCGAATTTTTGCGGAGGTGACGATGACCCGATCCACCATGTTCTCGCGTCGTCAGGCCTTGGCCGCGCTCGGCGTCGCCAGCGCCACAGCCTGTCTGCCGGCGGGGGTCAGTCATGCCCAGACCGTGGGCACGCGCAATTTCGTCTTCATCAATCTGCGTGGCGCCGCCGACGGGCTGTCGATGGTCATGCCGGTGGGCGACCCGCAATTTGCCCGCTGGCGCGGCGCGATGGGCGAAGCAATGCTGACCGGCGCGCACCGGCTGGATGCGATGTTTGCGCTTCACCCCGCGCTGTCGGGGCTGGCACGGCGCTATGCCGCGGGGCAGCTATTGCCCGTCCATGCGGTGGCCTCGGCTTACCGTGACCGGTCGCATTTCGACGCGCAGAATCTGCTCGAAACCGGCGGTCTGCGCCCCTATGCCGAACAGAGCGGCTGGATGAACCGGATGATCGCGCTGGCGAGCGATGCGGAGGCATCGGCGCTGGCCTATGGCGCGACGATTGCGCCGGTGCTGCGCGGCCCGAACGCCGTTACCAGCTTTGCCCCATCGGCACTGCCCGACGCCGATGGTGACCTGCTGGCCCGGGTCGCCACGCTCTATGCAGGCGATGCGCAACTGCACGCATTATATGAATCGGCGCTGCAAACCCGCGCCATGGCGGGTGATGGTGCCGCCGACCGCGCCCGCAACGGCACTGCCGTGGGAACGGTGGTGGCGCGATTGATGACGCCGGGCACCAGTGAAAGCGCGCAGGAGGGGCGGGCGGCGCATATCGTATCGATCGACCTCGACGGGTGGGACACGCACAATAATCAGCCGGGGCGTATGGCGGGACGGCTGGGTGAACTGGATGCGCTGGTGGAGGCGCTGGCGACGGGGCTGGGCTCGGCGTGGGCGCGTACAATCATCCTCGTCGCGACGGAGTTCGGCCGGACCGTCGCCGTCAATGGCACGAACGGGACGGACCATGGCACCGCCAGTGCCGCTCTGGTCATCGGCGGTGCGGTGCGTGGCGGTCGCGTGCTCGCCGACTGGCCGGGCCTCGCCACGGCACAGCTTTACGAAGCGCGCGACCTGCGCCCGACGATGGCGATGGAATCACTGGTCAGCGGGATTGTCGCCAACCACTATGGCGTCGATGCCCGGCTGGCGGCACGCACGCTGTACCCCGCGCATGGCGGGCTGGTCGCGCTCAGCGGGCTCGCCTGACCGGTTCAGCCTGCGGGGCGCGGTGCAAGCCGGTACAGCCGTCCCTGGCCGCGTCGGCCGCCGTCTTCGAGCAGCCAGATCGCACCGTCATTGCCCTCTGCCACCGCCCGGACGCGAAAGCCCATGTCCCAGCGGTCGCCTTGTCGCGCCGTTGCACCGTTCAGGTCGACGCGGATCAACGCCTGACCGCTCAGCGCCGCGATAAAGGCGTCGCCGCGCCACGCACCAAAGCCGTCGCCACGATAAATCATCATACCGCCCGGCGACATGGCCGGGTTCCACCACAGTTCCGGCGCGACAAAACCGTCGCCGGGGGCGTGGTCGGGAATGTCGCGGCCATCATAATGGTCGCCGTTGGAAACGATCGGGTATCCGTAATTGCCGCCGCGTGCCGCGATGTTGAGCTCGTCGCCGCCCGCCGGACCCATCTCCAGCTCCCACAGGCGGCCGTCATCGTCAAAGGCGATGCCGAGCGGGTTGCGATGGCCGCTGGACCAGATCTGGGCACGGACCCGTCCTTGGTCATAATAGGGGTTGTCGGAGGGAATCATGCCGGTGTCGGTGAGCCGGACAATCTTGCCCAGATTGCTGTTCATGTCCTGCGCCGGGTCGAATTGCTGCCGTTCGCCGCTGCTGACATAGAGCATGCCGTCCGGACCGAAGGCCAGCCGGTGGCCGAAATGGCCATTGCCGGAAACAAAAGGCTCCTGCCGCCAGATTGTCTGGAAATTTTCGAGGCGGCTGCCGTCGGTTGACAGGCGCCCCCGCCCAACGGCGGCGCCCTTGCCGCCTTCGCCTTCTTCGACCCAGCTCAGATACACCAGCCGGTTGTTGGCAAAGTCGGGGTGCAGCACAACATCGCCCAACCCACCCTGACCGGCATAGGACACGGTCGGCACCCCGGCGACGTCACGCACAGCACCGCCCGATTCCCACAGGAGCAGGCGTCCTGACTTTTCCGTGATGAGCGCCAGCGCTGTGCCCGGGATGAAGGCGATGGCCCATGGTTCATCAAAATCGGCAATTTGTTCGAGCGTGAAGGGCGCGTCGGCCAGCGCGGTGGCTGCCACCGGACCGACATTAGCCGCCGCCTCGCTGTTCGTGGTGGTCGCGCCGGCGGTGCAGGCGGCGAGCAGCGCCGAACCCATCACCATCGCCATCGCAACTGTCTTGACCATGCGCATGCTGCCCTTCCTTCCCGAAAATCCGCTGACGCGCAGATGGGGCCGCCGGTCGATATGCGCAACCCCCGCCGCTCGATCAGTCGGGTGCGGGGTTACCAGCGCAGCGTCAAAACGCGCACCGCCATCAGATGGTTGGCAACCAGAAACCACCATAGCGGATAATCGGTCCGGGTCAGGCGCAGGTCACCGACCGCTGCGTCGCGGTCGAACAGCCGGTGGCCCAACAGGCCCGGCGCGACATGCACCAGCGGAAAGCCTATAATGGTCCAGAGCGGCCACACTGTCAGGCTGGCGATGATCAGGGCGATGCCGGCAAAGACACCGATGATGTGCAGCGCGAGGTTGACGGGGTGCCGGTGGTCGGCGCGATAGGCGGCTGCAAAAAATTGGCTGAAAGACAGGCGTTCATCTTGTGTGTCGGTCATGGCACAGGTTCCTTCTCGTCGGCGGCGCGCCATGATATGAGTATTTGCTCATATCTCTTACTCGCTTTCACACCGTTCTCCGGATGGAATGCACCGATGTCGCTTGAACCACGAAAAAGGCCGCAACAGGGGCGTGCCCGTGCGACCTATGATGCCATTGTCGAGGCCGCTGCTCGCATTGTCGCTGACCACGGCCTCACCGGGTTCAACACCAACGCGGTGGCAGAGCGTGCGGGGATCAGCATCGGCAGCCTGTACCAATATTTCGCGAACAAGGATGCCGTCATGGCGGCGCTCATCCAGCGCCAGCAGGCTCTGCAACTGGAAACCCTACGGGCGGCATCGGTCGCGATCGGCCCGTCCGCCCGTTTGGAAACGGTGGTGCGCGCGCTGGTGCGTGCCGCGATGCAGCACCATCATGACGATGCGTTGCTGGCGTCGGCAATCGACCATGAAGAGGCGCGCTTGCCGGTTGACGATGTCATCGCAGCATCGCTCGACAGCGGCGGCGCGATCATCGAGGTTTTGCTACAGCAATTTGCCGCCGACATTCCGGCGGTGGATCCGCAGGCGGCGGCGCGCACGCTCCCGGCTTTGGTGCGCGCGGTGACCGACGCCTGGGCCAATCTCGATCCGCCGCAGCTGGACCGGGCGGAGGAGGAGTCGGTGCGCGCCGTGCTCGGCTATCTGCGATACGCCGCAGCGTGAAATGCCTGGTGCGCTATCCGCGGGCGACCGGCCGGTCAGCCGGCGCTTGCGCTTTGCCTCGCGCCCGCCTATAGCGCGGCTGCTTCCTGACATCGACAGAGGTTTGGCAGCGCCAGGGCCCGGCCCTCGGCGGTCGCCCCCTTATGGCTGGCGGGAAGCGGGTTTATTGCGACGAGGAATGACGCGCAGCATGGCGGACATCGCCGACATTGCGAAACTGGTGGAACCGGAGGTGCAGGCCCTCGGTTTCGATCTGGTGCGCGTGTCGCTGCATGGCGGGGACGACCTGACGTTACAGGTCATGGCCGAACGGCCCGAAACGCGCCAGTTGACCATCGATGACTGCACCGCCCTGTCGCACCGCCTGTCGGACATGTTTGACGCGCTCGAGGCGGCGGGCAACGACCCGATGGACGCGGCCTATCGGCTGGAGGTGTCGTCACCCGGCATCGACCGTCCGTTGACGCGGACCAGGGACTTTGCCGACTGGGCCGGGCATGAGGCGAAGATCGCGCTCAAGGACAAGATGGACGGTCGTCAGCGCTTTAACGGGCTGCTGAACGGGCTCGACGACGACGGCACGACCGTTTCAATCACCGACAAAGAAGGCGTGGTGCACAGCCTGCCGATCGACGCGATCGACACGGCAAAGCTGGTGCTGACCGACAAACTCATTGCTGCAACAGTTCCGTTGTCCATCGCGGGCGCGGACGAACTGGAAGAAGAAGGACAGGACTGATGGCCAACGCCATTTCCGCCAACCGGGCAGAGCTGCTCGCCATTGCCAACAGCGTGGCGACCGAAAAGCTGATCGACAAGGCGATTGTGATCGAAGCAATTGAAGAAGCGATCCAGCGCGCCGCCCGCGCCCGCTTTGGCCAGGAAAATGACATTCGCGCAAAGCTCGACCCGATGACGGGTGACTTGCGCTTGTGGCGCGTCGTCGAAGTGGTCGACGCGGTCGACGATTATTTCAAGCAGGTCGACCTGGGCCGCGCGCAGGAATTGCAGCCCGGCGCCGTGATCGGCGACTTCATAGTCGACCCGCTGCCCGCCATCGACCTGGGTCGCATCGACGCCCAGTCGGCCAAGCAGGTGATTTTTCAGCGGGTGCGTGAAGCGGACCGCGAGCGCCAGTTTGACGAATATAAGGATCGTGCGGGTGAAGTGATCACCGGCGTCGTCAAATCGGTCGAGTTCGGCCACATCATCGTCAATCTGGGCCGTGCCGAAGGCGTCATTCGCCGCGACCAGCAGATTCCGCGCGAAATGGTGCGCATGGGCGACCGTATCCGCGCCATCATCATGAAGGTCGTGCGCGAAACGCGTGGCCCGCAAATTTTCCTGTCGCGCGCGCACCCTGACTTCATGCGCAAATTGTTCGCGCAGGAAGTGCCCGAAATTTACGACAATATCATCGAAATCAAGGCGGCGGCCCGCGACCCCGGCAGCCGCGCCAAGATCGGCGTCATCAGCTATGACAGCAGCATCGACCCCGTCGGCGCCTGTGTCGGGATGAAGGGCAGCCGGGTTCAGGCCGTCGTGCAGGAATTGCAGGGCGAAAAGATCGACATCATCCCGTGGAGCGAAGACACCGCGACCTTTGTCGTCAACGCGTTGCAGCCGGCAACCGTCAGCCGCGTCGTTCTGGACGAAGACGAAGGCCGTATCGAAGTCGTCGTGCCGGATGATCAATTGAGCCTCGCCATCGGCCGGCGCGGTCAGAATGTCCGCCTCGCCAGCCAGCTGACGGGCCGTGCCATCGACATCATGACCGAAGCCGATTCGAGCGAAAAGCGGCAGCGCGAATTCCTCGAACGCTCGCAGATGTTCCAGGATGAGCTCGACGTCGACGAAACGCTGGCACAGCTGCTCGTCGCCGAAGGGTTTAGCGAGATGGAAGAAGTCGCCTTTGTCGCGCCCGAAGAACTGGCGGGTATCGAAGGTTTCGACGAAGATCTGGCCGCCGAATTGCAAAGCCGTGCCCAAGAAGCGCTGGAACGGCGTGAAGCGGCGGCGCGGGAGGAACGGCGTGCACTGGGCGTCGAGGATGCACTTGCCGAGATGCCGCACCTCACCGAAGCGATGCTGGTCACGCTCGGCAAGGCGAAAATCCGGACGCTCGACGATCTCGCCGACCTTGCGACCGACGAACTGATCGCCAAAAAGCGCGGTGAACCGCGGCGCGGCGGCCGTGAACGGCCGGAGGACAAGGGCGGGGTGCTCGCTGCCTATGGCCTGAGCGAAGAACAGGGTAATGAGATAATCATGGCTGCCCGCGCGCACTGGTTCGCGGATGATGATGCCAGCAATGGGGAGGCCGCCCATGCGGACCCCGCACCATGAGCAGCTGATCGCATCAACAGCCGCCGGGGCCGGCAGCGCCCCCGCTTCCCCCGCCGCAGCACGGCGGACGCGTGGTGACGTCGATGCCGACGGCGCCCAGCGCCGTTGCATCCTGTCGGGCGACCATGGCGGTCGCGACGCCTTTATCCGGCTCGCGCTGTCGCCCGACGGCATGCTGGTGCCGGACGTGATGGCACGCGCGCCGGGCCGTGGCGCCTGGTTGGGTGTCGACCGCACGACGCTTTGCGCCGCCATGGCCAAGGGCAAGCTGAAGGCCGCTGTGGCGCGCGCCTTTAAGGACGCGAGCATCCGTTATTCGGACGCGCTGGCTGATGATATCGACGCGGCATTCCGCCGCCAGCTGTTGGCCCAACTGGGTCTGGCGGCAAAGGCGGGCGTGCTGCTGACCGGTGCCGAAAAAATCGATCAGGCGGCCCGCCGCGGTGCGGTCGCCTGGCTCGCCCATGCCGCCGACGCGGCAGAGGACGGCCGGCGCAAACGTGACCAGAGCTGGCGCGTCGGCGAAAATTGTGAAGGGTCCGACCTGCACGGTGCCATCCTGCCGGTGGACCGGACCGGCCTGTCTGTGGCATTGGGCCGCGACAATGTCGTCCATGTCGCGATCAGCGATGCGACCTGGGCGGGGCGGATCGCGCAATTGCTCGAACGCTGGCACCTGTTCGCAGGATCGGCTAGTGGCACGGCGGGCTCCACGCAATCGGGTGTCGCGGCGCAGTTTCCGGCTGCTGCTGCAGTCGACGGCACAAATGTGAATTAAGGGAATAGATTAGTCCAATGAGTGAAAATGAGTCCGACAAGCCGACACTGACGCGCAAGCCGCTGGGTTTGAAGCGCACTGTGGAGGCTGGCCAAGTCCAGCAGCAATTCAGCCACGGTCGCAAAAATACCGTCGTGGTCGAGGTGAAGCGCCGTCGCCTGATCGGCAAGCCCGGCGAGGCCGCGCCTGAAGTCGCACCGGAACCAGCGCCTGCGCCGGCCCCTGCGCCTGCCCCGGCCGCAGCCGCACCCAAGCCAAAGCCGGCCGCCGATTCGCTGGAATCGCGGCAGGAACGTCAGGCGCGCCTGCTGCGCGAAGCCGAAGAAGCCCGCCTGCAGGCGCTCGAAGAAGCGACGCGGCGCGAGGAGCTGGAACGCACCCAGGCGCAGGAAGAGGAGCGCCGCCGCACCGAGGAAAACCGCCGGGCACAGGAAGCCGCGGAGGCAGAGGCCGCCCGCGCCGCCGATCAGGCTGCCGCCGAACCGGAACAGCCCGCGAGCGACGGCGCCAGCGATGGCGCGACTGCCGAGGGCAGCAGTGAGACTGAGGGGCGGTTCCCGCCGCCGCGCCGTTTTACGCCCGTGGAGGCGCCCAAGCGGCCCGAACCCAAGGCCCCCTCGCGCGACAAGCGCGGTGGCGATGCGCGCCGCCAGTCGGGCAAGCTGACGGTTACCCGTGCGCTCGGCGATGATGAGGGCGCACGCGCCCGCAGCCGTGCGGCGCTCGAACGTGCCCGCGACAAGGAACGTCGCCGGGCGATGGCCGGCAGCAATCAGCCGCGTGAAAAGCAGGTGCGCGACGTCGTCGTCCCCGAAGCCATCACGGTGCAGGAACTGGCCAACCGCATGGCCGAAAAGGGTGCCGACCTCGTCAAGGCGCTGTTTAATATGGGCATGCCGGTCACCGTCAACCAGACGATTGATCAGGATACGGCCGAACTGCTCGTCACCGAATTCGGGCACAATATCGAACGCGTGTCCGACGCGGACATCGACATCAACGTCGAAGTCGACGTCGATGATGCGGCAACGCTAAAGCCGCGCCCGCCGGTGGTCACCATCATGGGCCATGTCGATCATGGCAAGACCAGCCTGCTCGACGCCTTGCGCGGCACGCATGTCGCGACCGGCGAAGCGGGCGGCATTACCCAGCATATCGGTGCCTATCAGGTAAAGACGGCGTCGGGTTCCGTAGTCAGCTTTCTCGACACGCCGGGTCACGCCGCCTTTTCGGACATGCGCGCCCGCGGGGCGAACGTCACCGACATCGTTATCCTGGTCGTGGCCGCGGATGACGGGCTGATGCCGCAGACAATCGAGGCGATCAACCATACCAAGGCGGCCTGCGTGCCGATGATCGTCG
>CAZAWL010000047.1:0-11051 GCA_964488705.1 uncultured Sphingopyxis sp. | reverse complement strand
GCCGCCTGCGCCGCACCGTCGCGCTGGTCGAGCAGCGCCTGGGTGCCCACCCCGTCGGGCAGTGCGGCCAGCACTGTCGCGGCGCCGGTGGCGGCGGCCTCTGCTTCATCACGTTCTTCGGCGACGGTGCTGCGGCGTTCCGTCACATGCGCCGTGGTGGCGCGATGCCGGTCGAGCGCCGCCTCTGCCTGATCGGCGGCCCGACGCGCCGTGCGCACGGCCTCCTCCGCAGCGCTGCGGTCGGCGCGGGCGCGGGTCAGCGCGGCGCTGGCTGCCGCTTCGCCCTGTTCGGCATTGGCGGCGGCGGTGGCAATCTGTGCGAGCCCCGCATTGACGGTTTCGATCTGCGCGTTGATGGCGTCGCGCCGGTTGCGCCGGGCCAGCCGCTCGGCGGTTGCGGCGCCATCGCCGGTCGACAGGAATCCGTCCCAGCGGCGCACCACACCCTGACGCGTCACCAGCCGCTGGCCGACCGACAGGGCCTGCCCCTCGTCACGATCGGCCACGCCAATCTGCGCCAGCCGACGGGCCAGTTCTGGCGGGGCGTCGACATGGTCGCTGAGCGGGGAAAGACCGGCGGCGAGTGCCGGATCAGCGGCGCCGCGTTCGGCACCGATCCACCCGCGCGGCCCGGTCTGCGCACCCGTCAGTAGCGGGGCCGCCAGGTCATCGGCCAGTGCGGCGGCGAGCGCGACCTCAAAACCTGGGGCAGCCCGCACATGGTCCGCCAGCGGATTGTCATCGCGTCCGGCGGGTGCGGCGAGCGAGCGGTCGAGTGCCTCCGCTTCGCGTTCGAGCGCTGCTGCTGCCGCGCGCGCCTCTGCCAGCGCGGCGCGGGTCGTTTCGTGTCCGGCGAGTGCCGCCTCATGCGTGGCTCTCGCTGTATCAAATGCCGTTTCGCACGCAGCAAGTCGTGCCTCGGCATCGGTGACAGCCTGGGTACAATGGTGCGCGGTGGCGGCGAGGGCCGGTCCATCACCGGCGGCGGCCAATTCCCGGTCGAGCCGGGCGAGGTCGGCGTCGATGCGGGCGAGCCGCCGGTCGGCTTCGGCCATTGCGGCCTCGGCGATACGGCGCTCGGCACTTTCATTGGCGGCCTGCGCCCGCGCCTGTGCCAGCGCGACATCGGCGTCGCGCATCAGGTCGGCGGCGCTGGCGAGCTGTGCCTCGGCCGCCGGGCGGTCGGCCTCACGGCTGCTGATCTGACGGGCCGCCTGCCGCGCTGCGTCGTCGAGCCGGTCGATGGCGGCCGCCCCCTCCCGCGCCAGTGCATCCTCCGCCTCCCGGTCACGCTCGATCCGCGCAGACTCCTGCATCAGGTCGTCGGTGCGTCGCGTCAGCGCGTCACGTTCGCTGCGCAGCTGTGCGATACGGCCCGACAGTGCATGTTCCGCCTCACGCGCGGTCATGGCGGCGGACCGCGCATCGGCGAGCGCCTGCGCGCCGGCGGCCTGCGCCGCTGCGGCGTCGGCTTGCGCCGATGTTGCGTCGTCGACCGCCTGTGCCGCGACGGCGAGTTCGGCGCGCGCTGTGTCCGCAGCGGCTGCCGCGTCGCGCCAGCGGGCAAAGATCATGCGCGCTTCGGCGGTGATGATCGCTTCGCTCAGCTTGGTATAGCGTTCGGCGGCCCGCGCCTGACGCCGCAACTGCCCGGCCCGGCTTTCCATGTCGGTCAACATGTCGCCGATCCGCGCCAGATTCGTCTCTGTCGCCCGCAATTTCTGTTCGGCGTCCTTGCGCCGCACATGCAGCCCGGCGATGCCCGCCGCCTCTTCGAGCAATTGGCGCCGTTCCTGCGGCTTGGCGGATATGATGTTGGCGACCTTGCCCTGGCTGACCAGAGCGGGGCTGTGTGCGCCGGTCGCGGCATCGGCGAAAATCAGCGCGACATCCTTTGCCCGCACGTCCTGCCCGTTGGCGCGATAGGCGGACCCGGCACCGCGTTCGATCCGGCGGACGACCTCCACAATCTCGCTGTCATTGCCGCGGCTGACGGTGCCGGGCAACGGAGTGCCGCCGGTTTCGCAGACCAGCGTGACCTCCGCAAAATCGCGCGATGGCCGGGTGGCCGTGCCCGCGAAGATGACATCGTCCATGCCGCCGCCGCGCAGCGATTTGGGGCTCGATTCGCCCATGACCCAGCGGATCGCCTCGAGCAGGTTGGACTTGCCGCAGCCATTGGGCCCGACAACGCCGGTCAGCCCGGGGTCGATCCGCAATTCGGTGGGTTCGATGAAACTTTTGAACCCCGACAGGCGTAGCCGCGTTATCCGCACGGCATCAGGCGCGGTGCATCAACGGGCACCGGCGGCGCGCAGCTGATCGCGCACCTGTTCCCATGTGCCGGCGTCCGACATGACCTGACCGTTGAGCAGGAATGTCGGCGTTCCGCTGATTTCATATTGCTGCTGGTTGCGGTTGGTCACTTCCTGCCGTTTCTGCACGGCGGCGGTGTCGGAAAGGCAGCGCGTCGTTTCCGCTGCGGGGATGCCGCGCGCCGCAAGGAAGGCGGGAATGCCCAGTATCTCTGCCATCGCCGCCAGCCGCTGATTTTCGGGCAGCGACTGGATGCCGTTCATCCGTTCCTGGTTGGCCTGCGCCCCGGCCTGTGCGGCGGTCAGCATTTCAGCCTGGCTGGCAAAGATATTCTCCGCCAGCGGGAAAAAGCGGTCGGCGCCGATGCAGGCCGCGACCGTTGCCAGCGACAGGTCGGCCGGGTCGCGGATGAAGGGCCGCAGCTCGAGGCTGACGCGCCCGGTGTCGATGAAATCGCGCTTCAGTTCTTCGTGCGACGCCACCGAAAATTCGGCGCAGTGGCTGCAGGTAAAGGATGCAAATTCGACCAGCTTGATCGGTGCATCGGGGTTGCCCATGACAAAGCCGTCGTCGGTCGCGGCATAGGTTTGCGACCAGCTGGCCCCCGCTGGTGCCGCCACCTTGGGCAGGGCGTCGCCCGATGTTGCCGAGGATCCGCCCCCCGAACAGCCGGCGAGTGCCAACGCGGCAGCAGAGGCGAGGGCCAGGGTACGGGCGGTCAAAACGACAGTCATGCTTTGTCATTCCTCATCATGGTGGGGTAGGGGCCGTTACTGCGGTGCGGCAACGGCGCGGTCAAGTACAGGTGCCAATGTGGCCCAATTATACGCTTCGGACGCGGGCAGGATGCGGCCATTGACGGCAAAGGTCGGGGTGCGGTCCACACCGGCATTGGCGCCCGACTGGCTGAGCGCGACGATACGTTGCTGCAACCCCTCGTCCGCCAGGCATTGGTTGATCTGCGCCGGCGTGAATCCGCGCGTCCGCATCCAGTCGGTGACGCCGACATTGTCGGCAATCATGCGCAGCCGCGTCGCGCGCGGGGCCGCGTCGATGGCGCTGATGGTGGTGGGGGGCAGGCTACGCGTCCGTGCCAGAATGCCGTCCTGTGCGCTCATCAGTGCATCATGCCGCGAAAAGAAACGGCTCGGCGCGCCGCAATTCGCCGCGACCGCCATGGCGAGGTCGATCGGGTCGCGGACGATATGGCGTATCTCCACGCTGACCGCACCCGGCGTCACATAACGGGCGGTCAGGCTGGCACGCGCATCGGCGGCGAAATGCGCGCAATGCGGGCAGGTATAGCTGACATATTCGACCAACCGGACGCGCGCGGCGGGGTTGCCCAATATGTGGCTGCCGCCGTCGCCGCGATTGACGATGGCGGCATAAGCGGTGGCGGCGGCGCTGCGCGCGCTCTGCCAGGCAGCGGCTGGCCCGACGGCAGCAATGGCGGCGATGGCGGCGATCGACGCCGCGCCTGTGAGGAACAGTCTTCTCATGCCGCACCGTTAGCAGCGAGCAATGCGAAAATCGAGAGCAAGGATCAGCGCACCTTGGGCAGCGAACCAGTGCGGTCGAGGCTCTGCGCGAGGCCGTGCAGCACTTCGCGCAGCTCGGGGTCGGTGATCGCGCGCAACGCATCGCTCATCGGTGCGGTGGTGGCGTCCTTGACGGTCGGTGGCGCTTTGGTCACGGCACGGGGCGGGGGGACGACACGCCCCTGACGCAGCACCACGCGCGCCACCGCGGCATAACCGAAAAACCGGTTCACGCGGGCGATGATGTCGGGGATGACATGCTGCACCACCGACGCATGGGCGCTGGTGACGCTGATGTGCAGCGTGCCTCCGGCCCGTGTGCCTTTCGGGAAACGCAGCGATTCGGGGGCCGTAACCCGCGACAGCCGCGCGCCGATAATCTCCGGCCAGCGGGTGATGATCGAACTTTGCACAAAACCGAATTTGCGAAATGCCGTGTCGCCGATTGCGGGGACGAGGTCGGCGATGGCCCGCGCCTCCCCGCCGCGCGGCCGCGGCGGTGCGGAAAGCTTATCCCCGCGATTCGCCGGGCTGGCTTTGGCCCGCTTGGTTTTGCCCCGCTGATTTTCGGGCGGCACGTCAGTGGGGGGGAGTTTCGCCATAGCCGGACCCATGCCATAAAGCCGGCATGTCCGCAAAAACCGACATTCCAGCGGTGCAAGCTGCGCTGACGGCTCATTACGCCCGTCATGCACGCCAATTGCCCTGGCGGCGCCCACCCGGCGATTCGCGGGTTATCGACCCCTATCATGTGTGGCTCAGCGAGGTGATGCTGCAACAAACGACTGTGGCGGCGGTCATCCCCTATTTCGAAAAATTCGTGGCCCGTTGGCCCGACGTGACGGCGTTGGCGGCGGCGCCCGATGCCGACGTTCTCGCCGCGTGGGCGGGGCTGGGCTATTACAGCCGTGCCCGCAACCTCATCGCCTGCGCGCGCCGCGTCGTGGCGGATCATAGGGGCATTTTCCCGTCAGACGTTTCCGCGCTGCAAATGCTGCCGGGCGTTGGCGGCTATACCGCAGCGGCGATCAACGCGATCGCCTTTGACGGCGCTGCGGTCCCGGTCGATGCCAATATCGAACGGGTGGTTGCGCGCCTGTTCGCGATTGCGGAGCCTTTGCCGCAGGCAAAGCGTCGGATCGGTTTGGCCGCCGCGTCGATCTGGCCAGCGTCGGCGGGCGGGGATTTTGCCCAGGCGCTGATGGATTTGGGCGCAACCATCTGTACCGCGCGGGCACCGAAATGCGCCGCCTGTCCGGTGGCGGCTCACTGTGCGGCGTTGCGCACCGGCATCGCCGAATCGCTCCCGCTCAAGGCCAAAAAGGCGGCGCGTCCTGCACGTTTTGGCCGCGCGCTATGGCATGAGCGCAAAAATGGCGCCGATCGGGAGGTGTGGCTGGTCCGGCGTCCGCCGCGCGGGCTGCTGGGCGGGATGCTGGCGCTGCCAGGCACCGGCTGGGGTGAAGCCATGCCCGCCCCGGCGGTGAATGCCACCCAGATCGGCGCTGTCCGTCATGTTTTTACGCATTTTGCGCTCGACCTCGCCGTCGATAGGATGACAGATGCGGCGGACCCTGACGAAAAGGGCGACTGGTGGCCGATATCGCGACTTGACGAGGCGGGGCTTCCCACGCTCTATCGTCGCGCCGCCGAATTGGCGCTGCGGGAGAGATAGACGATGCGTGCACCCACTGACCCTGCCGGGCAATATCATGGCCCGGCTATCGATCGTCGCCGCCTCTTCGGCCTGTTGGCCGGAGGCGCTGCCGCGTCGGCAATGGCGTCACCCGCCCGTGCGATGTGGCAGCCGGTCGACCGGTGGCCGCAACTGCGCGCCTTCATCACCGAATTTGTCACTTCGCGCCGCCTGCCCGGCGCGATGGCGATGATCGGGATGGGCGGCGGAGCGCCGTCCACGGTGGCTGCCGGCACCATCGCGTTCGACAGCGAGCGTCCGGTGGACGGCGACACCCTGTGGCGCATGTACTCGATGACAAAGCCGGTGACCGGCATTGCCGCGATGATTCTGATCGACGAGGGGCGGATGCAGCTCGACCAGCCGCTGTCGGATATTTTGCCCGCCTTTGCGAATATGCGCGTACTGACCGCCGCCGACGCACCGGTCGATCAGACGGTGCCCGCCGAACGTGCGATCACGATCCGCCAGCTGCTGACCCATACGGCGGGGCTGGGCTATTCGATCATCCAGAGCGGCCCGATCAAGGCCGCCTATGAAGCGGCGGGGATCAGCCCGGGACAGGTGTCGCGCATGAATTTTCCCGGCGTCAGCCGGGCGGAGGCCGCGCCCAGCCTCGAAATATTCGCCGACCGTCTGGCGACGCTGCCACTGGTGTATCAGCCCGGCGTGCGGTGGAGCTATTCGGTGTCGCTCGACCTGATGGGCCGGGTTATCGAAGTCGTGTCGGGCATGCCGTTCGACCAGTTTTTGCAGCAACGCATCTTTGACCCGCTGCGCATGAACAGCACCGGTTTTCAGGTCGCGCCGGCCAATGTGGCACGGCTGTCGTCCAATTATGCGCCCTTTGGCGGAGCGCTGATCCCGCTCGATCCTGCGGCGACGAGCATCTATCTCGACCGGCCGCCCTTCCCCTTTGGCGGGGCGGGCCTGGTTGGTTCCGCTGCCGATTATGACCGGTTCCTGCACATGCTCGCCAATTATGGTGAACTGGACGGCGAACGCATCCTGTCGGACGCGACGGCCCATCTCGCCATGTCGAACCTGATGCCAGAGGGTACAATGACCGAACGGACCTTTGCCGCTGGTGCCGGCTTTGGTGCTGGCGGCCGCGTGTCCTTGCCCGGTTCGCCCACGGGACCCGGCATCTTTGGCTGGGGTGGTGCCGCGGGCACGTCTGCCTTTGTCGACCCGACCCGCAAGATCCGTTTTGGCGGTTATGCCAATTATATGCCGTCGGAAGCCTATGATTTTCAGCGCCGGATGCCGGAACTGTTCTTGGCTGACCTGATGGCCGGATGAATCCGATCCCGCTCGGCTTTACCGGCGCGCGCCTCGACCGTGCCGACCATGTGCGTAGCGACCCTGCGCAACTGGCGCAGGCGATGCACAGCCTGTCGGCGCGGCTGTTGACGCTCGATGGTATCGACCCGGTCGCCGACGAACAGGGGCAGCTGGTCTGGGGGTCGATGGCCGACGCCGCTGATGATGCCGAACTCGCCTTTTTGGGGTTTGAGGATGGCAAGCCGCGCTTTGTTGCGCTGAGCAGCGCGGGCGGGCGCGTTGACGCGCGTTCGCGCACTGCCTGGCGCGTCATTCCCATGCTCGATGCCGATCAGGCAGCGCTGTATGGCACCGCGCGAACGCTGGTCGACTGGCACGCGCGGCACAGCCATTGCAGCTGTTGCGGCGCCGTGACGCGCATGGCCAAGGGCGGGTGGCAACGCGATTGTCCGGCCTGCAATGCGCAACATTTTCCGCGCACTGACCCGGTCGTCATCATGCTGGCCGAACATCAGGATTCGGATTTGGGCGACGCCGTGCTCGTCGGGCGGCAACATGCCTGGCCACAGGGCAATTATTCGGCGCTCGCAGGCTTTATCGAACCGGGCGAATCGATGGAGGAGGCGGTCGCGCGCGAGTTGTTCGAAGAGGCAGGGGTGCGCGTCGACGCGGTCCGCTATGTGGCGAGCCAGCCCTGGCCCTTCCCCTCGCAATTGATGATCGGATGCGTCGCCCAGGCGAAGGCGCGCGACCTGACGCTCGATGCGACAGAGATAGAGGCCGCGATGTGGGTGACGCGCGATGACGTGCGCGCCGCGCTGGCGGGGGATGCGGGCGCGCCCTTTACCGCGCCGCCGCGCTTTGCCATCGCGCACAGCCTGCTGCGTTACTGGGTCGAATCCTAGGGTCAGGACCCATTAATCGCATGAGCCGTGGTGGCCTGCTGCGCGATGAGATGCAAGGAAAACTGCGAAAAGCGGGGCATGTTCCCCGGTTGAGCGGTTTGACGACGCAGGTCGCGCGCAGCGGGCCATCCGATGGGACTTGGCCGGAAAGGCGCAGGACTTTGTCGCTCGCTCGTCAAAATGCACCACATTTATCCTTGCTCGTTCCGCGTCCAGCACCTTTCTGGCTCAAGCCACGGCCATGTGATTAACGGGTCCTGACCCTAGACGAGCCCGAGCGTGACGAGGTCGTCGCGCATCGCGTCGGGCATGGCGCTGATCGCATCACCATTGGCATCGGCGGCCAGGTCGGGCGGCGCGTCCGCCGCTTCCAGGTATCGCCACCCCTGGTGCACGCGGCGCGGCACCGGCGATACGGGGATGGCGGTTGCGGTAATGACGATGTTCGTACGGCCGCCTTCGGCTTCTTCAAACCCCACTATCGGGCTGCGCGCCGCGAGCCGGTTGCCGATGATCCAGTAGAGGGATCCGCCGGCAATTTCGTCGGCCCGCTTTGGGCGATAACGCGTCGTCAACCGCGCTTCATCGCCGCGTGCGGCGAGGCGCGCCTGCAGTGTCGGTAGATTGGGGCAGCCAAAGGCGATCTTGGTCAGGTGTAGCGGCATTGGCACGCACCTGCGGCGCTCATGCCGATTCGGTCAAGCGGCGGATTACAGGCGGTTGCCGGTGATCCGTGCAATTTCGCGCGACACTAGCCGTTCGACCATGGGTGGCAGGTTGGTGTCGAGCCATTGCCGCAACATCGGGCGCAGCATTGCCTCCACCATCGCGTTGATCGTCATGTCGCCACCTTGTGGAGCGGCGGCCGGTTCGCTGCTGCCGCCTTCGAGTGCGGAGGTCAGTGCCGCCAGCGATTGTCGCGACGCCTGTTCGGAAATCCGCGACAACAGGGCGTCGGGGGCAGCCGGTTCGACCGTGGCACTGGCGCTGGTCAGTTCGAGCACATCATCATTGCGGCCGGGGTCAGCTTTGCCTGTATCAGCTTTGCCGGGGTCAGCTTTGGCGGTGTCATCGCCCACCGGACCGGTGGCCGACGGACCAGCGCCGGCCGCGCCATCGTCCGACTGGTCGTCATCCAGCGGGTTGCCGCCATTGGCGCGATCGTCGCGAGCGATCACCCGGCGAATCGACGACAAGATTTCTTCCATCGATGGTTCGCGCGACATGTCGCCCATGGTTAACCCCGTTGCACCCGCCGCTGATCATGCGACGCGTGCGTCTTGTCCCGCATTGGGACGGGCCGGTCAAGCATCTGCTGCACGCGACGCGATTAATGGGTCCTGGCCCTAGGGACGCGTCGCCGGTGCGTCGGCGGGCAGGCTGGCATCCTGTGCCCTGCTGTTGGCCGTGCGGGTTGCGACGGTTTGCGGTGTCGGGTCGGTATCCCAATCCCAGATGCGGCCGCGGACGCGACGATAATTGGCCTCCGGGTCATATAGCGTGCTGCCGTCCGACAGGCCGATATCCTCCGCTTCGCCGCGCCCCATGGCCGCGAGCAGCGTAAAGCCTGCGATATAGGCGTCGCGCCGGGCGGTCACCAACTGCACCTGCGCGTTCAGCAATTCCTGTTCGGCATTCAAAATGTCGAGGATCGACCGTGAACCCACGCTGTTTTCGGCCCGCACCCCTTCGAGGCTGAGGCGGCTGGCATCGACCGCGACTTGCGACGATGCGACGACCGCATTGGCGGCCTGCCAACGGGCATAGGCTGACCGCGTCTGTGCGATGACGCTGCGTTCGGTGCCGATGACCCGTTCCATCGCCTGGCTCTGTCGCGCCTGCGCCTGACGGACGCGGGCTGCGGTTTCGCCGCCCTGAAAAATGGGGATGGTCATGGTCACGCCGCTGACTACCGACGTGGCGCTGGGCGCCGCCGGCGCACGGACCGACCCCAGAAAATCGGAATAGCGGGTGCCCGCCGTTGCCGAGACACTGGGCAGGCGCAGCCCGCGAATGGCGCGCACGTCAAATCCGCTGGCGGTCGCATCGTGCATCGCGGCTTCGAGGTCGGGGTTGTCGGCCAGTGCCGTCTCTACCGCCTCGTCCACCGTGGTGGGCAGGTTGGGCAATGCCGGCGGCGCTTCGAGTGCATTGGGGGCAATGCCCACGACCTGGATATAAGATTCGCGGCTGCTGATCAGGCGTGCCTCGGCCGACTGTAGCTGGCTTTGTGCCAGCGCCAGCCGCGCTTCGGACTGGGCCACGTCGGTCCGCGTCAAATCGCCAATGTCGAAACGGTCGCGCGTTGCCTGCAGGTTGACGGTCAGCACCTCGACATTGTTGCGGCTCAACGCAGCCGTTGCTTCGGCGCTCATCACCTCCATATAGGCGGCGACGACCTGATTGAACACGACCGCTTCGGTCGCGCGCAGCAGCGCCTGGCCGGATTCCACTCGTGTCTGCGCCGCCCGCACGCTGTTGCGTACGAACCCGCCGCGATACAGCGGCACCGACAGGCGCCCGTCGAGCGTCAGCGTCCGGTCCGGATTGAAAAAGCTGTTCGACGGTTGGACCACCGTTTCCGAAAAATCGACGGTTCCGGTGATGGTCGGCAGCGCGTCGGACCGCGCGATCGGGACAAATTCATCGGTCGCGCGTTGGCCGGACCGGGCCGCCGTCAGCGTCGGGTTGGTTTCATAGGCCGCAGACAGCGCGTCACGCAACGTATCGGCATGGGCGGGCGTCGTGCTGAGCGCCGCAATCGCTGCGGCTGTCATCAACATCTGGCGGGGGAGAGGGTGTCGCATCATTGTCCGATCAGAAACGGAATTGGGGGGGAGGGGCAAAGCCGGGAAGGGCGACGCATTCGAGGTCGGCAAAATCGATCAGCCCGATCGTTTCGGTACCCGCGACGCGAACCCCGCGGGCAAGGTGCGTGACCGCGCCGTCGCCATGCCCGGTCGCGACGCGCGCGCCGGCGTTCAGCTGCGTTGCAAGAGCCGCCGGCACATGGTCGACCGCACCGTCGACGATCAGCGCATCAAAAGGCGCCCCGTCCGGTGCCCCGTCGCACAGCGGGCCGGTGACAAAGGTGACGCCATCGCAACCGGTCAGCGCGCTGCGGGCAGCGGCCATCAACGCGGCATCGCATTCGACCATCGTCACCCGCGCGCCCATCGCGTGCAGGATCGCGGCACAATAGCCGGTGGCGCCGCCGACGATCAATATATGCTGGACGGACCGCACGCCGACATCGCCGATCAGCCGTGCGGTGGTCAGCACCGGGTTGAGCGCGCGACCGCCGCCCAA
>CAZAWL010000046.1:0-11219 GCA_964488705.1 uncultured Sphingopyxis sp. | reverse complement strand
CCGCTTCCATCACCGGATAGTCGGTATAGCCCTCCGGCCCCGGTGAATACCAGGTGCGGTAATTGTCGGGCGCCAGTTCCGCATTGACGCGCAGCCGTTCGACGAGGTCGGGGTTGGAGATATAGGGCCGGCCAAAGCTGATGGCATCGGCGAGCCCGCTCGCCACATCCTCACTCGCACTGTCGAGCCGATATTCCTGGTTGAGCACCAGCGGCGCTTTGAACACTTTGCGGATGTCGGGCGATACACGCGGTACGTCGCTGCGCCCGAAATTGCCGAACGTCTTTTGTTCGCGCAGCTCGAGAAAGGCGATGCCGATCCGGCCCAGTTCCGCCGCCGCCGCGGTGAACAGCGCCACCGGGTTGCTGTCATCAGCGCCCTGCGTTTCGCCATTGGGCGACAGGCGCACGCTCGTCCGCCCCGCGCCGACGGTGTCGACGATGGCCTGTGTCACTTCGCTCATCAACCGGATGCGGTTTTCGATGGGGCCGCCATAGGCGTCGTCGCGGAAATTGCTGTTGTCGCGCAAAAACTGGTCGATCAGATAGCCGTTGGCGCTGTGCAGTTGCACCCCGTCGAAGCCTGCACGCATCGCATTGCGCGCGGCGTGGACATAGTCGCCGATGATGCGCGGGATTTCGTCGAGGCGGAGCGCGCGCGCCTCGGCATAGGGTTTTTTGCCCTCGGCCGTGTGGGCGTCGCCCGGCGCGGTGGTGACAGAGGCGGAAACCGGTTGGGCGCCGCCCAGAAAATCCGGGTGGACGAGCCGGCCCATATGCCACAGCTGGAGGATGATACGCCCGCCCGCGTCATGGACCGCGTCGGTCACGGGCTTCCACGCCTCCACCTGCGCATCGGACCAGATGCCTGGGGCCGACGGCCAGCCCAGCCCTTCCTGGCTGATGCCCGTCGCCTCTGCGATGATGAGGCCGGCACTGGCGCGCTGGCTGTAATAGTCGGCCTTGAGCGCGGACACCGGAACATGGCCATCGACGCTTCGCCCGCGCGTCAGCGGCGACATGATGATGCGGTTGGGGGCGGCGATGTCGCCGAGCTGGATCGGGTCGAATAAGCTGGTCATGTGGTTCGGCTTTCCTTGCACTCGTCTGATAAAGAGCTAGGGCGCAGCCATGCAGGATGCAACCACCCCCGTTGCAAAGGAAAACTTTTCGGGCGCAAGCTCTGACTTTGACCGCGATGCCGGCTCCGGCCCCGGGGTCGGACGCGCTGTCGCGTCGGCGACATTCTGGCCATTTCTGGCGCTGTTGGCAGGCAACGCCGCATTGGCCAGCGGACCTTTGTTCGTGCGCCTGTCCGACGTCGGCCCCGTCGCGGCCGGGTTTTGGCGGCTCGCGCTGGCGCTGCCCGTGCTGGCCATGCTCGCCTGGCGGGAGGCGCGCGGCCGGCGACCGGGCGACGTCACTGGTGGCGCCATCTGGCTGGCGGCGGCGGCGGGGCTGTTTTTCGGGGCCGACATAGCGAGCTGGCACCTCGGCATCCTGCAAACCAAAATGGCCAACGCCACATTGTTCGGCAACAGCGCCAGCCTCATCCTGCCGCTGGTGACGCTGGCCGCCGCGTGGCGATGGCCCCACCGTGCAGAGGCGGCCGCGTTGATTCTCGCCGCAATCGGCGCCTTTTTGCTGATGCGTGAAAGCGGCCAGCAGGGGCAGGCGCAACTGACCGGCGATCTGCTCTGCCTGCTCGCCGGCATTCTCTATGCCGGTTACATGCTGGCGATGCAGCGGGCGCGCCGGACCATCAGCGCCTGGCCGGCACTGACCGCGGCCACCGCGGCGGGTCTGTTCCCGCTCCTCGCCGTCGCACTGTTGCTCGGCGAACGGCTCATTCCCGGCGACTGGACGCCGCTGTTGCTGCTCGCGCTGACCAGCCAGATCATCGGACAGGGGCTGTTGATCTATGCGCTGCGCCATTTTTCGGCGCTGGTCATCGGCCTGACGCTGTTGACCCAGCCGGCGGTGTCGGCGTTGATCGGGTGGCTGGTCTATCGCGAGTCGCTGAGCGCGATGGAGGCGCTGGGCGGAGCGCTGATCGCCATCGCGCTCGTCATCATCCGATTGCCGCAGTCACCATCTGGCCAGCAGGCCGCGCCCGCGATAGAGTGACGCCATGAGCGACTCCGCCGCCCCGCCCGACCTGACGCCCGACCTGACACTCGACGAGATGCGGGCGCTATTGATCCCCGACATTGCCGCCAACGCGGCCTTTGACGGGTGGACCGCCCGCGCCGTTGTTGTGGCGGCTGCACAGCACGGCATCGCCCCCGACATTGCCGACCTGCTGTTTGACGGGGATCCGGTCGCGATGATCGACGCCTGGTTCGCGTATATCGACCGGCGGATGGAGGACCGTCTGCCGCAGGCGACGCTCGCGACAATGAAGATTCGCGACCGCATTACCGCGCTGGTGGAGGCACGTCTGGCTGAAACCGCACCGCAGCGGGAAGCGTTGCGCCGTGCGCTCGCCATCCTCGCCATGCCGCAAAATCTGCCGGCTGCCGCCCGGCTCGGCTGGCGCGCGGCGGACCGCATGTGGCGGCTGGCCGGTGACGACGCGACCGATTTCAACCATTATAGCAAGCGCATGACCCTGTCGGCGGTCTATGCGTCGACCATTGCCGTCTTTATGGACGATGACAGCGACGAGCATGCCGAAACCCGCTCCTTCCTCGCCCGGCGCATCGACAATGTGATGCAGTTCGAAAAGTGGAAGGCCGGCTGGAAAAAGCGGCGCGCCCACCGCCCCAGCCTGGCGCGTTTTGTCGGGCGGCTACGCTATCCACCCAGCTGATGCGGCGCTGACGGGCGCTGATGGGACGTGGACGGCGGCCGGCCCGCCCCCCGCAGTCGTGCAATGTCTGTTGCTAATGGCTCGCAGATGCGCCAACAGCGGGGAATGACCCTCGACCAACTGCCCCTTGGCCAAAGCTGCCGCGTCCGTGCGGTCGATTGGACCGTGATGAGTGCCACGGAGGGACAGCGACTGCGCGAACTGGGGCTGGACTGCGACAGCGAAGTGGCCGCATTGCACCGCGGGTCGCTGTTTTTCAAAGACCCGCTGGCGGTGCAGATCGGTTCGACGCGCATCATCCTGCGCAGCCGCCATGCCGCTGCCTTTTCGGTCGAGCTGCTGGGATGACCGCCGCCGCACCCCTGATCGCCGTCGTCGGCAATCCCAATGCCGGCAAAAGCTCGCTGTTCAACGCGCTGACAGGTGCCCGGCAGAAAATCGGCAACTACCCCGGTGTCACGGTTGAGCGCCACACCGGCCGCAGTCAATTGCCCGATGGCCGGCCGATCGAACTGGTCGACCTGCCTGGAGCGTACAGCCTCGACGCAACCAGCCCCGACGAAGCGATCACCCGCGACGTGCTGTTGGGTCGACAGGCGGGCGAGCGCCGGCCCGACGCGTTGTTGTTCGTCGCCGATGCGGGCAATTTGGCGCAGCATCTGCGCTTTGCCATCGAACTCAAATCGGTCGGCCTGCCGATGCTGATGGCGCTCAACATGGTCGACATGGCCGAACGCGACGGGCTGACCCTCGACGCGGACCGTCTGTCCGATGCGCTGGGAATGCCCGTGGTGCCGACGGTGGCGGTCCGCAAACGCGGCCTCGATTCATTGATGCAAGGGGTCGACCGGCTGTTGCGGGATGCCATACCTGTCGCCGCCACGCCCGCCATGCCGCTCGCCGAACGCAGCGCCGCCGCCCGTCGGATCGCCAGCAGCGCCATCATCGCCGAAACCGCATCGCGCAGCTGGACACGGCGGATCGACGCCGTGCTGCTGCATCCGCTGTTCGGAACACTCATCCTGCTCGCCATCATGTTCGTCATGTTTCAAGCGGTGTTTTCGCTCGCCGAAGCCCCCATCGGCCTGATCGAGGGCGGCATCGCCGCGCTCGCCGACTGGGTGAAGGGTGCGTTGCAACCGGGCTTTTTGCGCGACCTCATCGTCGACGGTGCGATTGCCGGTGTCGGTGCAGTGGTGGTGTTCCTGCCCCAGATCCTCATCCTGTTCCTGTTCATCCTGATGCTGGAGGCGAGCGGCTATATGGCCCGCGCCGCCTTCCTCGCCGACGGGCTGATGGCCCGCGTCGGGCTGTCGGGTCGCGGCTTCATCCCGCTATTGTCCAGCTTTGCCTGCGCTGTCCCCGGCATCATGGCGACGCGCAGCATCGCCGACCCAAAGGACCGGCTGACGACGATGCTCATCGCACCGTTGATGACCTGTTCGGCGCGGCTGCCGGTCTATGCCATCATCATCGCGGCGTTCATCCCGTCGCGCAATGTCGTCCCCGGCGTGGGCTTGCAGGGGTTGGTGCTGTTCGGCCTCTATCTCGCGGGGATTGCCGGCGCGCTTGCCGTCGCCTTTGTCCTGCGGCGCACCGTCGCGAGCGGCGGCAGCGCCGGGCTGATCATGGAATTGCCGCGCTATCAGATGCCGCGGCTGCGCGACATCGTGCTGGCGCTGTGGCAACGCGCATGGGTGTTCCTGCGCCGTGCGGGCACCATCATCTTTGCCACCACCATCATCCTTTGGCTGCTGCTCAGTTTCCCGAAAGTGCCGGTCGGATCGTCGGTCAGCCAGCTCGACCACAGCTATGGCGGGCGCATCGCCAGCGTCATAGAAGTCGCGGTCCGGCCCATCGGTTTCAATCATGACATTGCCATCGCGCTGCTCCCAGCCATGGCGGCACGCGAAATGGCGGTCAGCGCGCTGGCCACCGCCTATGCCATTGACGCCAGCGACGAAGAGGCTGCCGCCGGACCATTACAGGACCGTCTGGCATCGCGCTGGTCGCTGGCAACCGCGCTCGCCTTTCTCGCCTGGTTCGTGTTTGCACCACAATGCGTGTCGACCATCGCCGTGACGCGCCGCGAAACCAACAGTTGGCGATGGCCCGCCTTCATGGTTGGCTATTTGTTTGCACTGGCCTATGTCGCGGCAGGCGCGACCTATTGGGTCGCAGTGGCATTCGGACTAGGGTGAGGACATAATGGCTGGCAGCGTCAACAAGGTAATACTGATCGGCAATCTGGGCGCGGACCCGGAAATCAAGTCGTTTCAGAATGGCGGACGCATCGCCAATTTGCGGCTCGCCACCTCCGAAAGCTGGAAAGATCGCGCGACGGGGGAGCGTAAGGAACGCACCGAATGGCATAATGTCACGATCAACAGCGACGGGCTGGTCGGCGTGGTCGAACGCTTTTTGAAAAAAGGCAGCAAAATCTATATCGAGGGCCAGCTGCGCACCCGCAAATGGCAGGACCGCGACGGCAATGACCGCTATACGACCGAGGTCAGCGTCGGCGGCGTCGGCGGCGTACTGACCATGCTCGACGGTGCACCGGGCGGCGGTAGCGGCGGCGGCGGCCGCAGCTCCGGCGGTGACTGGGGTAGCAGTGGCGGCGGTAGCGGCGGCGGCAGTGATTGGGACAACCCATCGTCGTTTGGCAGCGCACCGGGTGGTCGGGCGAAAGGCGGATCGCCATTTGCCGATGATCTGGACGATGAAGTGCCGTTCTGACCCCGGCCACACCGTCCAAAAATTCAAATTTTTCAATGTTGTGACGTGACCGTTCGCTACCCCCTTGAAATGGGAGCGAATCGGTCATATACCGTCAGGGCGAGCCGGGCCCCTCTGGCGCGCATGGCCGCATCCCCCCTCCATTGGCCATGTGCGTGATGTCGGATCGCATCGGGTGACACCGGTGCAGTGGGTCCGACGCCGTCGTAAAAAACCCTCCACCGACATCCGCACGGCCCGCCGCCGGTGCACCCGATTGGCTTTACCACAAGTCCAAGAGGATGATTGTCATGACCCGTTTGTCGCAACGCCTGTTCCGCATCATGGAAAGCCAGGCCCGCATCGACGACGCGCTGCGTGCGGCCGAAAGCCGGCCGGCCGCTGCGGCGCGCATCGCGCAGCTGCGGATGATGAAACTGCGCGCCGCGGCGCTGTTGCGCGACGCGCTGATGCGCCGCCGCACCGTCACCGCCTGATACCGCCATTTTCTGAATACCGGGGCCACTCGGGTCGCACGCACCGGCCAGCCTGCCGCACCGGATGGGCTGGCCGGTGACACAGCGGCCGGACCCGCGTCGCTGACACCTGCATTTTTTGGATACCGCACATGGATTTTCTGTTTATCGACTGGCTGGGCACACCGGTCTGGTTCTGGCTGTCCTTCATCGGCGTCGTCGTAGCGCTCACCGCCTTTGACCTCGGCATCCTCCACAAGGAGGACCGGGAGATGGGTATTGGCGAATCGCTGAAACTGTCGGCCTTTTACATCGCCATCGCGCTCGCCTTTGGCGTCTGGGTCTATGTCCAGAAAAGCGCGGCCTTGGGGGCAGAGGTCGGCGCCGACCTCGCCATGAAATATTATACCGGATTTTTCATCGAAAAGGCGCTGTCGATCGACAATATCTTTGTCATCGGCCTTATCTTCACCACCTTTTCCATCCCCGCCAAATATCAATATCGCGCACTGCTCTGGGGTATTATCGGCGTCATCATCCTGCGCGGCATCATGATCGCGCTCGGTGCGGCGCTGGTCGAACAATTTTACTGGGTGCTCTATCTGTTCGCGCTGTTCCTGATCGCGACCGGGATCAAGATGATGGTCGGCAGCGACAAGCCGATGGATGTCGCCAATAATCCGGCAGTCCGCTTCATATCCCGCATCATGCGGGTGACGCCCGACCTGCACGACCAGAAATTCTTTGTCCGCATCCCCGATGGCAAGACGGGCAAGCTGGTGCTGGCAGCCACGCCGCTGTTCCTCGCGCTGGTGGTCATCAACATCGTCGACCTCGTCTTTGCGGTCGACAGCGTGCCGGCGATCTTTGCGATCACCACCGACACCTTTATCGTCTATACGTCGAACATCATGGCCATATTGGGCCTGCGGGCGCTCTATTTCGCGCTCGCGGCGATGGTCCACCGCTTCCACTATCTCAAATATGCTCTGGCCGCGGTGCTGGTGTTCATCGGATCAAAGATATTTGTCGCCGACTTTATTTTGGGCGGTGACAAATTCCCGCCAGTGCTCAGCCTGGGAGTCACCTTTGCGCTGATCCTGGGCGGCATTGGCTGGTCCCTGTGGAAAACCCGCGGCGACCATTCGCACGACACGCCGCTGACCCCGGGGTAGCGCGCGCAGGTCGAGCCAGTACCCCCACCTTTCGACAACAGGAGAAAGACTATGAAAGCACAGATCATGATCGGTAGCGCGGCACTGGCAGCGGCGCTGACTTTGACGACACCGGCCGCTGCATCCACCAACGCGGCGCTGGGCGGCAATTGCGCGCCCGTCACCGAAGCTGGTGTGGAAGCGCAGTTTGCCCGCTTCAATGATGCCTGGCAAACCCGCAACCCGGACGCAGTGGCAGACCTGTTCAGCGCCAATGCCACATTGCTGCCGACGGTGTCGGGCCGTTTCCGCACCGATCGGGAGGGAATCCGCGACTATTTCGTCGGCTTTCTGCAGGGTGCGCCAATCGGGCGGGTAACCGATTCGGAAATTACGCTGGGCTGCAACGTGGCGACACGCGTCGGCAACTGGACGGTAAATATGGCCAATGCGCAAGGCCAGCGGAACGATGTCAGCGCCCGCTTCAGCTTTGTCTATATTTACGAAAATGGCGACTGGCGCATCCACCACCTGCATTCGTCGCTACGCCCGGCCAGCTGACCTTCGCGGTGAAACCAATTTGGGGGGTGCAGGCGACTGCGCCCCCTTTTTTTGGTCAAAAGCGACCGGCGCGGACCACCTCGACATCGCTCAACAGCAGGATCAGGCCGTGGCTGTCGAGCAGCGGCGCAATAGCATCCACAAAGGCCGTTTCCTTTTCGCGATTGGTAACCGACAGAAACAGCACCTTGACCTGTGCACCCGACACCTGGTCATCATTCCACGCCCCGCCGCGTCCGGCCCCGCCGCTGGTCGGAAGGATGGTATAACCGGCAATGTCCGCCGCCTTGGCTGCGGCCACGACATGACGCACCAGCAAGGCGTCAACCAACACCTCTATCCGGCGGCGGGTGACAGTTTCGGTCATGGCGCGATACTCCGGGCGAGGGCGGCATAATAGGGAATGCCCAGGATGATGTTGAATGGGAAAGTCAGCGCAAGGCTCATGCCCAGATACAGCCCGGGGTCAGCCTGTGGCAGCGCCATGCGCATGACGGCCGGCGCCGCGATATAGGAGGAGCTGCCCGCCAGCACACCCAATGCCGCCGCCGTCCCCATGTCGAGCCCGGACAATGTTCCGACCAGCACCGCAAAGCTGCCGAACAATAGCGGGAATGCGATGCCCAGCACGCCCACGCGCCAGGTCAGCGCGCGCGCCTCCAGAAACCGGCGGGCGGCGATCAAGCCCATGTCGAGCAGGAACAGGCACAATACACCGCGGAACAGGCCGTCGAACAACGGCTTTATGCTGTCGAGCGCTGCCGGGTCGGAGGTGAGGCCGATGACAAAGCTGCCCAGCAACAGCACCACCGAACCGTTGAACAGGGCCTCGTGAATCATCGACGTGCCCCCTGCGCTCCCGGAGCCGCCGTCCCCGCCGCGCCGGGCGAGCATCAGCGCCACGACCAGACCCGGCGTTTCCATCAGTGCCAGCACAGCAACCATATAGCCGGCCGCCGGCATACCGCCGCCGTTTAATATTTCGACGCCGGTGACAAAGGTGACGACACTGACCGAACCATAATGGCCGGCACAGGCCGCCGCATTGACTTGGTCCAGCCCCGCGAAACGCCGCAACAGCGCATAGGCGGGTATCGGCAGCAACAGGCTCAGCCCCAGGCCCAGCGCACCAGCCACCAGCATGTCGGGCGAAAAACCGGCCGCTGCCACTTCGCGTCCGCCCTTCAGCCCGATCGCCGCCATCAAATAGAGCGACATGCCCTTGGCAATCGCTTCGGGGATAGACAGGTCTGATCGGGCAAAGGCTGCGGCGACACCCAACAGAAAGAACAGGATGACCGGCGACAATAATGTTGCGATAGCCGTGTCCACGCTGCCCCCCAAATTCGCCAACAATCGCCGCCGCTGACCTGTCGGCGGGCCGATCGGTCGCCCCGCGTTAGCCAATCCGCCGGGTCAGCGAAAGCCGCTTTTCAACCGGTGGCGGCGCGCGGCCGAAAGCGCGCCCATAGTCGGAGCGCCAGCGCCGCCAGCATCAACGGCGCGAACACCGACGCCGTCACAAAATGGTCAGGGTCGCCGTCGGTGAAGCGACCGGCATAGGCAAGCGTGAACGCCCCCCAGATGGCGTAGCTGCCCGTCACATGCAGCCGGCCCCACCACCGGCGGAGATGCCGCATTGCCGCATCGTTGGACGTTGCCGCCATCAGCGTGATGAACACAAAGATGACGATACCGCCGACATTTTCGGCGACGAATGCGGTTCGGCTGAGTCGTTCGCCCGCAGGTGCCGCCACGGTCACATAATAATAGAGTGCGCCCAGATGGACGAAATGGGCGAGCGCAAAGCCCAAGCCCCATTGACGGCGACGACGCAGGAGAGCGCGGGTCAGCACGCCGGGCCAGATATGCGCCATCGCCCGCGCCGTGAAAGCTATCAGAAAAAAGGGCAGCGCCGCCCGCGCCGTCCAGCGCGCCGCGAGCAGCGCCTGCTGGGTGGAGGTTACGCCCACCCCATGTCCCAGCGCCACCGCCGCCAACGCGAATAGCAGCGCGAGCAGCAGCGGCACCGTGCGCCGGTCCAGCAGCGCCGTCACATTCAGGCAGGGCCCATGCGAAACGCACACAGCTTGTTGCCGTCAGGGTCGCGGAAATAGGCACCATAAAATGCCTGAGGCCCCTCTTCACCGCGCAGTCCCGGCGGGCCTTCGCAGGTCCCGCCCAGCGCCAGCGCCTTGGCGTGCAGCGCATCCACTTGCGCGCGGTCCTTGACCACGATCGCCGCCATATTGCCGTTGCCGGCCACCGCTGATTCGCCATTATAGGGCTTGACCACGGCGATCCCCGGAGCACCGAAATCAACCCCGTACATGGTGAAGTCGTCACCAAAGTCCATCAACTTCTTGCCACCGATTACCGCGACGAGATCGCTGTAAAAGGCACGCGCGCGCGGCAGGTCGTTCGACCCTATGGTCACATATCCCAGCATCAATTGGCTCCTTCCGTGCATTCGCCGGTGCGGCGCGCGGTCACGCGGAAACTCATTTCGGCATTGGCCTGCGGCACCGACGGGTTGGTCATTTTCGATTCCATCAGCATGTCCGACGCCTCGTCACCCATGGTGCCCGACATCGTCATTTCCATCTGCCCTCCGCCGGGCATGCCGGTGCAGACCATGCGTCCGCTGATATCGTCGCCCGACACGTCAAACGCCTGGAAATTGCAATTGCCATCCGCATTGGCGAGGCGGCGAGCCATGTCCTGCCGCCCGGCCCGCGCCGATTCTTCGGTCAGGCAATAGCTGCGCTGCACCGCCATCGCGTTCTGCATCTGGCCGCGCATCTGGGCCAGCTGTTCCGCCGGGATGCCGGGGATTTCAAATTTGGTCACCTGCATCGTCGCCTGATACTGACCCGGGCGCATCGACCCCGCCTCCGCCAGCTCCGCATCGATCGCCGCCTTGGTCATGCTGCCATCGGCATTGCGTTCGGGCTCCGATGACCCGCACGCGGCGGCCGTCAGCACGATCAGCACCGTGGTTGATAGGGTTGCGATCAGGCGCATGGTCTTTCCTTCCATTGAAACGTCGGCGTGGCCGATTGTGATGACGGCAGAATGGGGCCATATGGGGAACATGGCAATCCAAATCCGCACCACACTCGACGAGCCGGAAACCGGCATCAGTTTTGTGCCGCACCGGCCCGACCGGCCGGACAAGGTGGAGGGCGGCATCCCGTTCAAACTGGTCAGCGATTATGAACCCGCCGGTGACCAACCGACCGCCATTGCCGAACTGGTCGCGGCGGCAGAGGCGGGCGAAAAGGATCAGGTGCTGCTCGGCGTCACCGGCTCGGGCAAAACCTTCACCATGGCCAAGGTCATCGAGAAAATGCAGCGCCCGGCGCTGATCCTGGCGCCGAACAAGATTCTTGCCGCCCAGCTCTATGGCGAGTTCAAGAGTTTCTTCCCCGACAACGCGGTCGAGTATTTCGTCAGCTATTACGATTATTACCAACCCGAAGCCTATGTTCCGCGGTCC
>CAZAWL010000045.1:0-11300 GCA_964488705.1 uncultured Sphingopyxis sp. | reverse complement strand
GTGCGACAGATTGCGACAGCGGTGGATTGGCCTTGCACGGTGCAGACGTTGTTCCGCGACGCCAATCTGGGATGCAAGCATGCCGTCGCCGACGCCATTGACTGGTTCTTTGAGCGTGAGGAACAGGGCATAATCCTCGAGGATGATTGCCTTCCCGACCCGAGCTTTTTCGACTTTTGCGATACGCTGCTTGACCTCTATCGCGACGATATGCGCGTCATGAGCATCTGCGGCAGCAATTCGCTGCCCCCCGAAACGCTGCCGACGACCGATTATTTTTTTTCCCGCCATTGCCGGGTGTGGGGCTGGGCGACGTGGCGCCGTGCGTGGGCGCTGTATGACCGCGAAATGGCGGCCTGGCCCGAATGCCGGCGCGAGCGGTTGTTGCGCGGCGTCGCGGCGGGTGATTATCAGTTTGAGGCCTATTGGACCGAAGTGCTCGACCGGACCCATGCGGGAGAGGTCGATACATGGGATTATCAATGGATGTTCAGCTGCTGGGCCAATAGCGGGCTTTCCATACGTCCAGTGGTCAATCTGGTTTCCAACCTGGGCTTCGGTCCTGACGCCACGCATACCTTTGACCCCGACAGTGCCGAGGGTAACCGGCCGACGCAGTCGGTAGCGCTGCCGCTGCGCCACCCGCCTCGTGTCGCCCGCGATGTGATTGCGGACCAGCAAACGCAGATTGGCCAATTCTCGGGCGCGCCGCGCTGGCGTCTCTACCGGCGCATTCGCAACAAGCTGACGCGTATGGGGTGGCCCAATATGGACCCGGCGCTGGAACTGAGGGGAATAGAGCGCCCGCGCTGACGGGTCGGGCTCATCGCAGGCCATTCGCCGTCACCGCCGCCCGACAATTTCGTACAAGGGCAAGCGCGCAACTTCGTCATCCAGATGGCGATAGCGTTCGCGCGCATGGGCCACCACGTCCGGCGGCAGATCATCCCATTGCCGGTCGCGGCGCGCCGGCAGATTGACGCGGAACCCGACGAAGTCGGACAGCGCATCGACGTGCTGCCACAATCCGTCATAGCTGAGGCACAAGACGTCGCGATCGGTGACGCCGCGCCATGCCTCGATCTGTTCCTCCATCCGAAGGACGTCGCGGTCGAGAAGCGCTGCGACCGGGCCGTTCGCATGCATGTGACGAAAATGATCATCGACCCATTCCATCCCCTCCGTGGCGATGCACCGATACACGGACAATGCAGCGTCAGAGGGTCGGCCAAACAGGAATACGCCGCGCAACCGGTGGCGCGGGTCCAGCGCGTAGGGAAAATCATGCGTTTTGCACACTGTGCCCGGGCGCGGTCGGTATCCCGCCAAGTCCCAGCACGTGTCGCTGACCAGCCGCCAATCGATAGGTCGATAGCTGCCCATCAAATGTGCAGCGCGGCTGCGCACCAGCGCTTGCCAGGTCAATGTCGATCCCACCCGCCCGATGCTGGCGGAAAGGATCGCCACCGCCCCGCCGTCGGCGCGGGCGGACCGCGCAAATTGCGCCGTCCGGCGCGGATGACGCACCATGTGCTGGAAACGGCGGACGGTCATTGCGCCGCCTCCAGCCGACTTTCGACCAGTCGCAGTTTGCCATGGCTCAATCGCCAGACGGCGTCGCAATATTTCAGCGTGGCCGGCCGGTGCGTTACCATCAATACCGTCGTTTTCCCTTTGAGCTCGGCTATGCTTTGCGCGATCAGCGCCTCCGACAATTCATCGAGCGCGCTCGATGGTTCATCGAGGACAAGGAACTGCGGCCTGCCCACCAAGGCGCGCGCGATGACCAGACGCTGCCGCTGCCCGCCGGAAATGCCGCGACCACCGGCGCCGATGGGCGTGTCATACCCCCGAGGGAAGGCCATTATTTCATCATGGATATGCGCCGCCGTCGCCGCTGCGATGACGTCGTCCAGCGAAAAGCCGGATCGGAAAAATCGGATATTGTCGGCCACGCTGGCGGCAATCAACTTTGTGTCCTGGGGGACGATGGCCGTCATGCGTGCCCAACAGTCGGGCGCAATGTCGGCGATGTCGACGCCGCCGGTTTCCACGCATCCGCTGGTCGGCTTGCGAACCCCCGCCAAGACAGCGGCCAGCGTGCTCTTGCCGCTGCCCGATGCGCCAATGATGCCAACCGCTGAACCTGGCGCGATGTCCATCGTCGCGTCGTGCAACAGCTGCTTCCCGCTCGGGAAAACATAACCCATTTCGACGACGGTCAGGCCATCGAACCCGACGTCGCGCCGACAGCCGATTTCGCGACGGTTCGCTTGCATCGCCGCCAGTTCTTGACCGATGCGCTCGATATAGGGTGCCGACTTGCTGCCGCTCTGGACCGCGTTCAGCAGCTGCCGTCCATATCCAATCAGCCGCAACAGCAGCAAAGCCAGCACTGCCAAATTGGGATGTCGGCCCGGATCGAGGATGATCAGGCTGCCGAGGCCCGCGACCACCACGGCCAACGTCCCGAACTGGAATAGCGGCGGCAGCAATGCGTCAGCAAATCCTGTCCGTGCCAGCGCGGTTGCCGCTGCACGGATACGCGGTCGCAATTGCTCGTTTACGGCATCGCCCACATCATAAGTGATGACTTCATCGGCGACGCGGGCCAGTTGCGCACTGTGCATTGCGACGCCTCGATTCGCGTCTGATCGCATCAGCGCATTGTGTCGGACCAGTGCAGTCACCGGGCCGATGCACATGAAGCACAATATGACGGTTGCCAGCAGGGTGATGGCCACTTTTGGGCTGATCAGGACCGAAAAGACCAGCAACACCAACAGCGTCGCAAAAGCCACGCAAAAGCTAGTGAAACTTTGCACAGTCGACGCCAGATTCTGACAATATTCGCCGATGATCTGCTGCAAAAACCCCTCTCGTTGGGCCGCCCGGTAACGCTGTGTCGTCTGCATGAACGCATCAATCACTTGTGTGCGCGACCGTTCAACCGCGCGGGCAGCCAATCGCGATTGCAGTTGTGCCAGCGGGACGGCCAGGATCAGCACCATCGCGACCAGAATGCTCGATGCCACCAGTAAACTCGTGACGGAGATGAATGCGTCGCCGAACCATAAGACAATGAGAGTCGAGGGCGCCTGTGACGTCGAGATGGTGACTGCGAGCATGGCCAGCGCAAACAGCAAGGCTGTCTGAAACGTCGCGGAGGCGAACGCAATCAGGGTGGTCAGCGCGAGCGCGGGCTTGTCCGGACCGACCGCCGTCACGCTCGCATCAATAAACGCCCGGACGGGCGCAATGCCGACATGGCCAAAGAGCTGACGGATAGACAGGATGGGGGGAGTGGCTGGCATGACGGCGGCTATAGCCATCCATCATATGGCGCGCTACAGGCGCGATCGCTGAGCGGCCAAATCTTCGTTTCTGCCTCGTCCTCGGCCATCGTAAACGACCATGCCGCAGGGCGACACCGACGCCCTCACGAGAGATGCTATGCCGCGCCTCACTATCGTCACCCTGTCATACAACCAGGCGCAATTTCTGGCCGAAGCCATGGATTCAGTGCTGTCGCAGGACATTGATGATCTGGAATATATTGTCGTCGACCCGGGTTCGACCGACGGGAGCGCCGCCATTATCGAAGCCCGAAGGCAGCGATTGGCGCTGTTGGTGGAAGGATCAGACCGCAGCCCATCGCATGGCTTGGCGCGGGGCTTTGCGGCTGCGACCGGCGACATATACGGCTTTCTGAATGCTGACGACCGGCTGCGGCCAGGCGCACTTGCGGCGGTTGTTCAGGCCTTTGCCGACGACCCCTCGCTCGACATCGTCAGCGGGCATATGCGGATCATCGATGCCAGCGGGCGGACCCGGCGGTTGTCCTTCACCGACAGGTTTTCGCGGTGGGGTATGGCCCTGGGTACCTGGAACATCTGTCAGCAATCGACCTTTTTCCGCGCCGAAGCGTTCCACAATGCTGGTGGTTTCGACCCGGATGTGCGCGTGTCGTGGGACTATGATTTGATGGTTCGGATGTTCTTGAGTCGCCCAAAACATCGTATCATCAACCGACTGTTGAGCGATTTTCGCGTTTATGACCAGTCGATTACCGGCGCAAGGCGGTTTCAGGAACAGCGCGACGCCATGTTTCACCGCCATTTCGAACATATTACGGGGCGTCGGTGGCGGCCGATATACCGGCTGGCACGTTTGTGGCAGCTGATGATGAAATATGCCCGCGAGCCAAGGGCTTTGGTCGAACGACTGCGGCGTGGTTCGCTCTACGCTGCGGTTCGCGCGCGGCGCGTGCATTTTGGCCGAGGCGCGGCTGCAGCGCAGCGAAACTAGACCATGATTCACGTCTTGGGCTGAGGCATCCCAAGACGTGAATCATGGTCTCGACTTTGGCTGGAGCCTGATCGTCTTTGTGAGAAGCGCAGAGCGCTTCGGACAAAGACGATCAGGCTCTAGCGCGGGCCGAGGGGCAGTGCCCAACGCTGGGTTTAGGTTGCCTGTGCGGATGGCAAGCCCGCTTTGCACCCCCCATTTTTAGCCGTCCAACCGATACGATCAATGCGCAGAAAGCTGACGTCGTTTCCGCTCGCATCCTGCGTGGCAGATCTTGCTTGGGCAGCAGTCGTGGCTGTCATTCGGCGCATCGTCGAGTGGTATCTCAACAAAAACATCTGGCTGCCCGCACAGCGCCACCGTTAGTATGCGACCCGAGGTAGGTCCGACCGGAACCGCCAAAGCCATTGCACCGATCAGGGCGGGCCATGCGCGATTCATGGCGCCACCTCCTCTTCATCATCGATCAATACGCGCATCGCCGCGCCATCGGGGTCGTCGAACTGGCCGTCGCGCAGTGCCCATTGGAAAGCGGCGAGACCCAGCACGCCCATGCCCAGCGCGATGGGGATGAGGATGGCGAGGCTGGTCATCGCGCCGCACTCGCCAGCCGGAGCGAGTTGGCAACAACGATAAGTGAGGAAATGGACATGGCGACCGCGGCGATCAGCGGGGTGACCAGACCGGCCATCGCCAAGGGCACTGCCAAGATGTTGTAGCCGATGGCGAGCGCGAAATTCTGTATTACCACCGCCCGCGTCGCGCGTGCGACACGGATCGCGCGGGGGACGGCCAGCAGGCTGTCGCCCATGAAGACGAGATCCGCGGCCTGCTGGCCGACATCGCTGGCGCTCGACGGGGCCATGGATACGTGTGCGGCGGCGAGTGCAGGACCATCGTTGAGGCCGTCGCCGACCATCAGCAGCCGCGCCCCCGCGCCCTGCAGCCGTTCGATTAGCGCCAGCTTGTCGTGCGGCCGCGCATCGGGGATGGCGGTGAGGCCAAGTGTGCGGGCGACGCTGGCGACGGCAGGGGCCTTGTCGCCTGAAACGATCATGCCGGTGATGCCCAGCGCGTGGAGGCCGTCCAGCGCTGCGCGGGCATCCGGGCGAAGTGGATCGGCGAAGCGGATGATGTGTGGGGGCCTAGAGAATTCGCTAAAGGCGACGGCGAGTGTGTCCGCCTCTGTCATTGTGCCTTGCGGGCGGGTCAGCGCGACATCGCGTCCGGCCTGGTGGCCGCGCACGCCTTGGCCGGCGATTTCGGCGATGTCGGTCAGTGGAGCCGCCTCTATGCCTTCCCCGCGTAGCGCGTGCGCAAGGCTGCGGCTTAGCGGATGGTGGCTGGCCTGCGCCAGCGCGAGCAGCAGGCGCTTTTGGCGATGGTCGCAACTGGCCAGATCCAGCGGGACCGGGCGACCGAGCGTGAGCGTGCCGGTTTTGTCAGCAATGAATCGGTTGGCCTCTGCCAGCCGCTCCAGGGCGCTGCCGTCCTTGACGAGGATGCCGCGCTTCATCAGCGCGCCAGAGGCCACGACCTGCGCCACCGGCACGGCAAGACCGAGCGCGCAAGGGCAGGTGATGATCAGCACGGCGATAGCGACCAGCAGCGACTGGTGAAGGCCGGCGCCCGCAATCATCCAGCCCGCGAACGCCAGCGCGGCGAGGCTATGGACGGCCGGCGCATAAAGACGCGAGGCGCGGTCGGCGATGCGAACGTAGCGCGAGCGGTGCTGCCCGGCATCAGCCATGGCGCGGGCGAGGGCGGCAATGGTGCGGTCTTCGCCTGCCGCATCGACACGTACGGTGAAGGGACCGTCGAGCGCCAGCATTCCCGCCAGCACGCGGCTGCCCGGAGCGACCGGCACGGCGGCGCTCTCTCCGCTGAGGATGGCGGCATCGCAGCGGCCCTCGCCGGTCAGCACGACGCCGTCGGCGGCGAGCCGCTCTCCCGCGGCGACCAGCATGGTCGCGCCCGGCCGGATCGTCTCGGCCGCGTGCCAGCGGGCGGTGCCTTGGGTATCAAGCAGCATCGCCCCCGGCGCGCTGGCCTGCATCAGCGCCGCTGCCCCGGCACGGGCCCGCTCGCGCATCATTGCGTCGAGCACGCGTCCGGCGAGCAGGAAGAATAACAGCATGATAGCGCCGTCGAACCAGGCATGTTCGCCATGCGTCGCGGTCTCATAGAGCGACATGGCAGTGGCGAGGATCACGCCGATCGAGATCGGCACGTCCATGTTGGTCCGACCGTGTTTGAGCGCGCCCCATGCCGCGGCAAAAAAGGGGCGGCCCGCCCAGGCGATGGCGGGGACGGCGATGGCGGCCGAGAGCCAGTGGAACAGGTTGCGGCTTGCCCCCGCCGCGCCCGACCATACGCTGACGGAGAGCAGCATCACATTCATCGCGGCAAAGCCGGCGACGGCGAGGGCGCTGAGCAATTGGCGATGTTCGCTGTCGACCTTTGGCGCTTCGGCAAGCGGATGCCCGTCGAAGCCGACCCGGCCGAGCGCGGCGACGAGATCGGGCACGGTGAGGTCGGGTAGATGGGCAATGCGTACCTGCTTCGCCCCGAAATCGACGCGCGCGGCGATAATGCCGGGTTCGCTCGCGAGCCCCCGCTCCAGCTTGGCGATGCATCCCGCGCAGCGCATCCCGGGCACGGCGAGGCGCGATTCGGCTGACGGCTCCGCCCGGACCGGATTCACGGCGAGACTGGTCATGCAAGATCGGCGACGACGCGCATCGCCTGCCCTCCGTGACGGACAATGACCAGCAGCTGCCAGCGTCCGGCGCCCAAGGGGGCAGTCGAGCGGAAGCCGGTGCCCGCCTGGGCGAAAGCCATCGCCTGTTCGGGGCGGCGTCCGAGCGGGTGGCGGGCCACCGCTGTGACAATGGCATCCGATAGCGGCTGTCCCTGTGCACCGGTGGCGACGACCATAACCCGCCCTTCGGCATCGCGTGACACGACAACCCGCCACCCGAGCGCCGCTTCGCTGCGCGCCTGTGCCAGCCATGAATTGAAATTCTGGCTGGCGACATAGCTGTTGTCGACCACCGTGCCGCCAAATGTGCCAATGGCGAACCGCGCCATCAGCAGGTTGACGGCGATCACTACGCCAAAGAAGGTAGCAAGGATGACGGCGATATGGCGCCCGGTGAACGGGCGGCTCTGCTCTATGCTCATGGCTGGCGCTCCGGCCTTTCAAAACTGACGCTGTGGCTGTCCGCGCCGCCCTCCGCATCGAGTGCGCGGACGGTGAAGGCGAAGCCCTCGCTCGGCGGGCCGGACGGTGGAGCGACCGCGAAAAGGGTGAGCTTGGCAACCGAATCGGCAGGAACCTCAACGCGCAGCGCGCGGGAGGCCGCTTCCGCACGTGTTTCGCGCAGCCATATGCGGCCCTGATCCAGCCCGGTCAGACCGACTTCCATGCGGCGCGGGCGCGTTTCCATGTTGCGCAGTCGCAGTGTGTAGCTGTTACGGACGTCCCCGTTCGACAACTGGACATAGACCGGATTGCGCTCATGGCTGGCGCTGATGTCAATGCGGGTGCGGTTGCCCAGCGCGAAGAGCAGGCCCATGCCGATTCCGGCCCAGATGCCGAAGTAGATCAATGTGCGCGGGCGGAGTAGCGTCCTCAACACCGGCGTCGGGGTCTCGCCGCGCTTTTCCTTGTCGGCATCCGCCAGCGTCACATAGTCGATCAGCCCGCGCGGGCGACCGACCTGCGCCATCACCTTGTCGCAGGCGTCGATGCATAAAGCGCAAGTGATGCAGCCGATCTGTGGGCCTTCGCGAATGTCGACGCCGGTTGGGCACACGGCGACGCACTGGTTGCAGTCAATACAGTCGCCAAAGCTGCCCGGTTCCGCCTGTGCCTGCTTGAGGCTGCCGCGCCGCTCTCCGCGCCAGTCCTTGTAGGTCACGGTCAGCGACCGTTCGTCGAGCATGGCCGTCTGGATGCGAGGCCAGGGGCACATATAGATGCACACTTGCTCGCGCATGAAGCCGCCGAGGATGAAGGTGGTCAGCGTCAATATGCCGACCGTCGCATAGGCGACCGGCGCGGCATTGCCGGTCCAGAAATCGCGGGTCAGCGTCGGCGCGTCGGCAAAATACATGATCCACGCGCCGCCGGTCCAAAAGGCGATGATCAGCCAGATGGTCCATTTGGACAGCCGCTTGCCCAGCTTTTCCCATCCCCAACGGGCATTGGCGAGCCGGGCCTGGGCGTTGCGGTCACCGTCGATGAAGCGTTCGACATGCTGGTAGAGATCGGTCCACACCGTTTGCGGGCAGGCATAGCCGCACCAGGCGCGCCCGACGGCCGAGGTGACGAGGAACAGGCCGACCCCGGCCATGATCAACAGGCCGGCGACATAATAGAATTCGTGCGGCCAGATTTCGATACCAAACATGTAGAAGCGGCGGTTGGCCAGATCGACCAGCACGGCCTGATCGGGCGCATAGGGGCCGCGATCCCAGCGGATCCACGGGGTCGCGTAATAGACAGCCAGCGTCGCCGCCATGATGGCCCATTTCAGGCGGCGAAAGGGGCCGTTCACCGCCTTGGGGTAGACGCCCTTGCGCTTCTGATACTGGCCGAGAGGCGAGTTGGTGATGTCTTCGACGGCGTTCATTGTCCCGCTATTTCATTCCCCGTCGCGGCGGCTGGTGCAGCGGGCGCAGGCGTCGCTTCGCCGCCGCCAAGCGAGTGGACATAGGCGGCGAGCATCTTGATCGTCGTGGCGTCGAGGCGGTGGCCCCAGCGCGGCATGACCCCCTGGCGGGCGTTGGTGACGGTCTGGGTCAATGTCGCGCGATCTCCGCCATAGAGCCAGATCGCGTCGTTGAGGCGGGGAGCGCCGAGGGTGCGGATCCCTTCGCCCGCCGCGCCGTGGCAGACCGCGCAATTGTCCGCGAAAAGCCGCGCTCCGCGCGTCGAGGAGGCGCTGCGCTGCTCCGCGCCGGACAGCGTACGGATATGGCTGACCACATCCTGCACCTGTGCCGCCGTCAATATACCGTCGCGTCCGAAGGCAGGCATCAGCGACATGCGGGTCGCGTCATGATCCGGATTGCGGATGCCATGTTCCAGCGTAAACTGGATGGCCTGCAGATCGCCGCCCCAGAGCCAGTCGTCGTCGTTGAGATTGGGGTAGCCCGGCGTGCCCGCCGCGCCCGTACCGTGGCATTGTACGCAATGGACGCGAAAGGCGGCGCGGCCGCCCTCGATGGCCGCCTGCAGCAGCTCGGGATTGGCGGGCAGCGCGGCGATGTCGGTGGCCGCCAGCGCACGCATGATCGGCGCGCGCCGCTCGGTTTCCGCGGCGAGTTCAGCCGCTAGCTGACCCCGGCTCGACCAGCCTAGCGCGCCCGTGGTAGCGCTGTCGACCATCGGCCAGGCCGGATAGGCAATGACATAACCGACCGAGAACAGGATGGTGAGGTAAAATGTCCAAAGCCACCAGCGCGGAAGCGGCGTATTCAATTCCTCGATCCCGTCCCATTCATGTCCGACGGTTTCGGTTCCGGTCGCATCATCGATGCGTTGCTTGTCAGCCATTGGCTTCATCCTCGTCGAAAATCAGGTTGGCTGCCTCTGCATTGCGATTGCGGGCACCGGGACGGAACGGCCAGGCCGCCAGCGTCAGAAAAGCCATCGCCATTCCCAGCAATCCCCAGCTGTCGGCAAAATGGCGCAGCAGGTCATAGCTTGCGGTCATCGCTCCACCTCCTGCGCGCGGACGCTGTCGAAATCGACCAGCGTGCCGAGCATCTGGAGGTAGGCGACAAGTGCATCCATTTCGGTGATGCGGTTAGGGTCGCCGTCAAAGTCGCGGACCTGGACGTTGGCATAGCGGCTGCGCAGCCCGCTCGCGTCGGCAGTGGGGTCGGCCTGGGCGCGCAAATCGTCATTTGCGGCGTCGATGGCTCCCTGGGTATAGGGAACGCCGACGCTGGTGTTGACCGCCAGATTGGCGCGGTGGTCGCTGTGCGCAAGCGCTCGTTCGCGCAAAAAAGCATAGGTTGGCATGTTTGATTCCGGCACGACCGAACGCGGGTCGGTCAGGTGCTGCACATGCCATTCGTCGGAATAGCGGCCGCCAACGCGGGCAAGGTCGGGCCCGGTGCGTTTCGACCCCCACTGGAACGGGTGGTCATACATACTCTCGGCGGCCAGGCTGTAATGGCCATAGCGCTCCACCTCGTCACGGAACGGACGCACCATCTGGCTATGACAATTATAGCATCCCTCGCGGATATAGATGTCGCGGCCCGCCAGCTCGAGCGGCGTGTACGGTCGCATCCCTTCCACCCGCTCGATGGTGTTGTCGATCCAGAATAGCGGGGCGATTTCGATGATGCCGCCGATGGTCACCACCGCAAAGGCCAGCAACGCCAACAGGCTGATATTCCGTTCGATTTTCTTGTGTCGTTCGATGACGCTTGCCATGAGTATAAATCCTTGATTCTGGCTTTAATCCTGTGCGGCAGCGGAAACGGGCGGCAGTGGCCGGTCGACCGCACTGTCGTGCCGCGTTTCGCCCATCGGCGCTTCGTCGCGCGACCTGCCGGCGATGGTCATCCAGATATTGTAGGTCATGATGACTGCGCCGGAGAGGTAGAGCAGCCCGCCAAAAGCGCGCATGACGTACATGGGGAACATGGCCGCGACGGTGTCGGCAAATGACCAGACGAGGTAACCGTCCGCCCCATATTCGCGCCACATCAGCCCCTGCATGATGCCCGACACCCACATGGCCGCAGCGTAAAAAACGATGCCGACGGTCGCGAGCCAGAAATGCCAGTTGACCATGCGCAGCGAATAGAGCCGTTCGCGGCCCCACAGGCGCGGCGTCAGATAATAGACACAGGCAAAGGTGATCATGCCGTTCCAGCCCAGTGCGCCGCTGTGCACATGGCCGATCGTCCAGTCGGTATAATGCGACAGGCTGTTGACCGCCTTGATCGACAGCATCGGCCCTTCAAAG
>CAZAWL010000044.1:0-11635 GCA_964488705.1 uncultured Sphingopyxis sp. | reverse complement strand
AAGGGCCGTGGTTCCACCACCGTGTCCGAAATGGCCGATAGCGTCAGGAACCAGTCATCGCCATTGATCGGCAGCCAACCGGGCAGGTCGCGCAGCGGCAGGGGACGGTCACCCTTCAGCAAATTTTGGTGATAGGGGTCGAACTGGCTGTGACAGACATTCTGAATCGCAGTGAAAATCGTCTGCACGGGGCAGAGTGCGGTAATCAGCCGCCAGCGATCAGGAATAGGCAGCGATTCGGTGGGAAATGCGGTCGGCGGCAGGGCACGAATGGCCCCCGGATTATCCTGTGTCACCGCCTCGGGCAGGCCGGGCTGATAGCCGGGGCGACGCCGTCCCTCCAGGATCGCCTCTAGCAAGGTCGGGTCGACCCGGCGTTCCCAGTCGGGCGGCGGCGGTGGCGGCGTCGGCTCGCCTTCGGGCTCAGCGCCAGGCTCGGGCGATGCGGCGGCAGCGGCCGGTTCCTCGTCAGCCACCTGCATCAACAGCAGCTCACCTTCTGGATGCGCGTCGGCGGCCAATTCACCGTCACCGGCCTGCGGCACCGCTGACGGTGCTGGTCCGGGGAGCGCCAGGCTCGCCAGCAGGGGCAGGGTGATGCCGAGCGCCGCCATCAGCTATAGCCCCTGACAGACATTTTGGGCGTCCGTATCCAGAAACGGCGTGAACGGACAATTGACATAGCGCAGCCGCACGTCGCGCCCGTCCTGCAGGCGCACGACAACGCGGTCGGCGCGCCGGTCAAACGGCGCGTTGGCAATGCCGGTATTGAGGCGGGCCCCCGCGTTGGCGAGGCCCAGAAAGCTGATCATGTCATCCTGGTCGATGCCGTCGCCCGAAATGCCGATGCCGCCGACCAGCTGATTGCCGCGAAACACCGGCACTGAACCCGGGAAAATCTGAATGCCGTTGGCGAGCCGGTTGATGCCCGGCTGCGAATCCGGAATGTTGGTGCAGCGCTGTTTGACGTCAAATGTCGACACGTTGAAGACGAAGAAAAGATGGTCTTCGATGTCGGTAAAGGTCAGCGCCGTCTGCAGCCCCGTCGAAAATGGGTTGAAGCCGGCAATGTCGCGCGACAGGGGGCCGTTGGGGCGGCCAACCTCGCCATCAGGGAAATAGGGACGGTGCAGATTGCCGTTGGCGCGATCGGTAAAGGCCACCTGACCGGTCAGCGCGCTGGCGTCGTTCAAAAAGGTTCGAACGGCGCCGACATAGGCGCGCACCGTCGGCTCCGGCGCGGCGAGCAGCTGGGCGGCTGCGACGCTGTTGGAGAAAAAGGCGGCTGTACGCGCCTTTTGCAGCGAAACATCGGTGCCGAAAATCGGTGCGTCGGGTGACCGCACAATACCCAGCACATTGCCGAACGTGTCGACCAGGCTGATCGTCACCTGCGCCTGGCTGTTGAGCGGGCGGCGAATTTGGGCCCGTGCCCGCGCCATGACGGTAAAGGCTTCTTCGAGGATGGCACGCGATTCAGCGGCGGTGATCGGGTTCGTGACGGCGCTGGCGTCGAGCCCGCCGCGGATCGGATAGCGGTTGGACCCTGCCCCGTCGGACAGGATCATGGCATCGGTACGCGCAAATTCCGCTGCGGTGGCTAGGCGCAGGCCCGACGCCTCCGTCCCGTACACCGTGCCGGCCTGCAGCACCGGCGATGGAAATCCGAAATAGCCACGGACCTGAACCAGCTGACCCGCTGTACCATTGATCGTCGCAAAGGCCGGGGCCGTCGTCGTCGCCAACAGGTCGTATCGCGCATCGGAATAGCGCAACGTGGTGCCGTCCACGGGGATCCGATCGGCCCGGATTTCCTCCGGCGCTTCGAATCCGCGCGTGCCGGCCAGAGCGGCCAGCTCCTCAAAATCCGTGTCGAGGTCGGTCGTGTCGGCATCAAAGCCGTAATCGCCATCGGCCATCACGCCAATGCCACCGACCAGCACGCCGTTTTTGTAAAGCGGCAGGCCGCCCGGGTCGGCAGAGAGGCCAAGCGGCGACCGCTTTGGGCCGATCAGCGGGCCAGTGCCGGCATTGCCTTCACGATAGCGCGCGCTGAGGTCGGAACAGGGCAGTTGACTGAACTGCACGCCATAGAGCGGGCCCGATTCCAGCCCGACAGCCACGGGCGCCGGCGGGAAATGCGGCTGCACGATCATGCTCGCCGTGCGCGACGAAAACGCGTTGCCGTTGGACGAGAGATAGGCGCCGGTAATGGCCTTGGCGATGGCCGCGGCTGTGGACGGGATGGTCTGTCCCTGCGCCTCCAAATTGACGCCATTGGGGGCCGGCCGGATGCGTGATGTCGGGAACGCATTGGTCATGCGGAACACTGCCAGCACATTGCCCGGCCGGTCGACGACAGCGATCACCGCACGAATGTTGCGGGCCTGCGCCTCTGCCACCGCCTGCGACACGATCTGCCCGACATCGGCCGTCGTCAGCGCCTCTGCGGCAGGCAGCGTGTATCGTGCGCCGGTGGGTGCCGGCGTGGGCGTAGGGGATGGGCTGCCACCGCCAACCGCGCCCGACCCGCCGCCACCGCAACCGGCGAGCGCCAGCGCGACCGATGCCGTCCAGGCCGTTGCTATCCGCCCTCTTCTCACCGCAGAGCCCCGATGCTGCGGACCGCGCTCGACAGCGCCGTCTGGAATTCGCGAGGCCGATAGGCATTGGGATCGCGCACGGCGGCGTAGGCGCGGTTGATATCATCGCGGATGCCGGCGGCTGCCCCCACCGTTACCTGACCCGAACTCACCATCGCGTTGAGCAGCGTGTCGATGCCCATCACCGCCTGCACCGAACCGGCATAGTCGGTAAAGCGCGGGCGGATGGCCTCGCTGGCAATTTCACGCGCCATGCGCCGCATCGAATCGCTGCCAAAACGCTGGCCGGCAAAGCTGCCGCGCAATTCGGCAACGGTTGCCATCAGTTGCCGCGCCTCGGCCACCGCATTGGCGCGGTCCCGCGTCATCGCGACATGGAATGCGCGGACGCGTTCGTCGAACTGGTTGGCCAATGCCGCAGGAGCAGCCACCCGTGCCGCTGCGGCGAGCATGATCAGGTTTTCGTCGTTATAGGGCGGCATTCCGTCAGGGATGGCGCGCCCCGGATTGTCGACCGCCGTCACAGTCGCCTGTGGCCCATCGACGATCCGCCGGTGGCAGCTGTGGCAATCATAGAAATAAAATTCCGGGAAAATGCCGGTGGTTCCGCGCCGGTCATTGGCGAACAGCGACAGCGACCGTTCCAACGCCATCGCCTGACCCACGGCCCACATCTGCACATGGTCCGGCGCACCCTTGCGCGCGACATAGTCGGCATCTTCATTATGGTGCGATTGCAGCGTCGAGAACAGGTCGAGTTCAAAGGCAATGCGCGGGTGGCCGGCGGCCATGATGCGGTGGGTCACAAATTGTCCGTCTGCCTCCGACCCGAAATGGCAGTCGAGGCAGACAGCAGCGCGCACCGTGGGGCTTTCCAGCCGGCGCATGCCGCGGCGGATATTGTCTTCGTGCTGCGCAGCGCCAGTCAGCAGCCCGGCATAGTGCGACGAAATCCAGCCCGTGGCGCTGCCATGGCAGCTTTCGCAATTCACCCCGTCCGACAGTTGATAGCGGAATGCGCCGCCGCTGGTCTCGGCCGCGCTGCTGTGACAGCCCAGACAGGTTGACGATGTCGTCGCGTCGGCAATGCCGAGGTTGCGGGCGATGGTTTGACTGCGGCTGTTCGACAATACGGCATAGGCACGGCTGTGGGCGCCGCCCGGCGTCGACGGTTCCTGCCAGCGCGCCAGCTCATCCTGGCGAACGGGGAAGCCGTCGCCGACCATGCGTCCGTGACAGGTTGAGCCGGCACAGGATGCTACGCCCAGATGCGTGCCTTGCACCGCGGCGTTGGACCGCGCCGCGGGGGCTGCGACGACGAGCGCGATGATCAGCGCCAGGGCGCACCCGACAAAGCCCAACGGCGTCCGCCGCGCACCGCGACTAAATAGGGCCAGCAACTCGGCGGCGCGGTGGCCTGCCGTTTGTTCTGATCTGTCGTTCATGCCTGACAACCCCACCTCGTGTCCGCACTGGCCCAGTAATGACCTAAACCACCCCAAAGGCAAGCATTGCGTCGGCCACTTTCTTGAAGCCCGCGATGTTTGCACCTTTGACATAATCGATATAGCCGCCGCCACGGTCGCCATATGTCAGGCAACTGCTGTGGATACCGCTCATGATGTCCTTCAACATCTGCTGCAGCTCGTCTTCTTTCCAGCTGCGGCGTTCGCTGTTCTGACTCATTTCGAGGCCGGACACCGCCACGCCGCCTGCGTTGGCTGCCTTGCCGGGTGCGAACATGATCTTTGCGTCCTTAAAGACATGAACGCCCTCAAGGTCGGTCGGCATGTTGGCGCCTTCGCTGACAGCGATACAACCGTTCGCGACGAGTGCGCGCGCGTCATCACCCTTCAGCTCGTTCTGGGTCGCGCAGGGCAGCGCGACGTCACACGGCACATGCCACGGCGTCTGGCCGGCGACAAAGGTCGCGCCCTTATATTCGTTGACATAATCTTCGATGCGCCCGCGACGATGCGTCTTGTGCGCCTTTACCCAGTTGATCTTTTCCTGGTTGATGCCGTCAGGGTCGTGAATGTAGCCGCCAGAATCGGACAGGGTCAGCACCTTGCCGCCCAGCTGGACAATTTTCTCCGCCGCATGGGTCGCGACATTGCCCGAGCCGGAGATGACGGCAGTCTTGCCGGTCAAATCCTGTCCTTTGACAGCCAACATGTTGGCGAGGAAATAGACGGCGCCATAGCCGGTCGCCTCCGTGCGGATGAGGCTGCCACCCCATTCGAGGCCCTTGCCGGTCAACACGCCGGTGAATTCGTTGGTGATCCGCTTGTACTGGCCAAACATAAAGCCGATTTCGCGGCCGCCCACACCGATGTCGCCGGCCGGCACGTCAATGTCGGCGCCGATATGGCGGTACAATTCGGTCATGAAGCTTTGGCAAAAGCGCATGATTTCGCGCACGCTCTTGCCCTTGGGATTAAAGTTGGAGCCACCCTTGCCGCCGCCCATCGGCAGACCGGTCAGTGCGTTTTTGAAGGTCTGTTCAAAGGCGAGGAATTTGAGCACCGATTCGGTCACCGACGGGTGGAACCGGATGCCGCCCTTATACGGGCCGATGGCATTGTTGTTCTGTACCCGCCACCCGCGCTGTACGCGGATATTGCCATTATCGTCTTCCCAGCAAACGCGGAATGATACGACGCGGTCAGGCTCTGCAATGCGCCGCAAGATTTGCTGCGCATGATATTCTTCTTTGTCGGCAATGAACTCGAAAATGTCTTCGGCGACTTCCTGAACCGCCTGACAAAACTCTGGCTGTCCCGGATTACGGCGCACCACGCCTTCCATGAAACGCGGTAAATCTACGTGGTCGCTCAATGCCATAATCCGTTCCCTCTCGGACTGGTTGGGTTTGCGACCATTTTGTTGTCGGGTGCTGTAACCGCACCTCTATCGGTAGGTCTACGGTATTTGCCCACCCGTTCCAACCCCCCGAATCGCACAACTGTGGTGGATTTGACATTCGCACGGTGACTGCGGCTTGCCCCGGGGCGAATTTCAATTCCGAAAACCGCACTAGAATCATAATCTTGCCAATGACACCGCTGAATCCGAAGTCCGCCCATCGTCCGCCGATTAATGCGGCGGACGTCTGATTCGGGTCACTGGGTCGAACGAATCTTTCACCCGCGCCGCCGATGTGGCAATGGATTCGCACAGCCGATGGCGCGTTCAGCAAGAATAAAGGGCAATATGTGACTATCACCCATGACGACAATCGACCGACCGATGGCACACCCGATGCTGGCGCTGTGGCGGCAAAAGTCGGCCTCGGCGCGACGTCACGCTGGGCTTTGCTGGGGCTGGGCAGTGTCGCGTTGATCGGCGCCCTCGGCTTTGCCCTGTGGCGGAATGATGCGGCATCGGTGCCGTCAACCGAGGCGACCGGACAAAGCGCGCTCGAGGCGCGGGTGGCCGAACAACCCGACAATGTCGATGCCTGGGTCCAGCTGGGTGAAGCACGCTTTGATGCCAATAATTTTGCCGGCGCGGTAGAGGCGTACCGGCGGGCAACCGCGCTTGCGCCAGGGGTTGCGGGCCTGTGGTCGGCGCTGGGCGAAGCGTTGATCATGGCATCGCCTGCTGCCGGACCTGCGATGCCCGAAGAGGCGCTGGCCGCCTTTCGGCGCGCCAGCGAGCTCGACAGTGACGACCCGCGCGCGCGCTATTTTCTGGCGGTCAATCGTGACCTTGGCGGGGACCATGCCGGGGCCATCAATGACTGGCTGGCGCTGCTGGCGGACACGCCGCAAGGCGCGCCGTGGGAAACCGACCTGCGCCGGACCATCCAGCAGGTCGGGGAACGCCATAATATCGACGTGACGGAAAGGCTCGCCGCGGTTCGCCAACCACAGATCAGGCCTCAGGATCTGCCGACCGTTGCACAGGCCATACCCGGCCCGTCGCGCCAGCAGATGCAGGATGCCGCGTCGCTGCCCAAGGGTCAGCAGGACATGATGGTGCAGGGCATGGTCGACGGTTTGCAGACCAAGCTTGACCAGAATCCGCGCCAACCTGACCGCTGGTTGATGCTGATCCGCAGCCGCATGACGCTGGGTGAGACCGCGCAGGCGAGCGAGGCACTGCGCCGCGCCATTGCCGCCAACCCGGGCGAAGAGGCGCGGCTGCGCGCACAGGCCCGCCTGCTGGGGGTACCAGGGGCCTGACCGCCGCCATATTGGTGTCACGCTACCCGCCGCGCTGTGTGCCGTTTTCGGGCATATTTCCTACCGTTGGCGATTTTGACATAATTTTCCGCCACCAGCGATGCACGTGATTCGGTGGTCGCCGCCCACGTGCCAATGTTTCTGTTCATAGGGTGCCTGCCTTGTCCCTTGCTCAACCCAGTCCGCTGCAAGAGGCGACCGCCGCTGCTGGGCGTGCGCGCGGCTGGCAGGCGCCGCGTCGGCGTCGCTGGCGCTACTGGCTGGCGGCGCTGCTGCTCGTGCCGCTGATGCTGGTGGGTTCGCGTGGTGTCATCGGTCGCACCGCACTCGCGACCCCCTATGCCGTATCGGTGGCTGTGACGCTGGAGGCGAGCGACCCGCAAATGTGGGCGCTCGCGACGGCGGAGGATTTTGATGCTGCCCGCGCCATTGATGGAGAATTGCCGGACCCGATGCTGTTGCCTGCGCTGGGCGAAGCAGCGGCCGCCAGCGGGCCGATAAATGTCGGCACGTTGATGCAGGAAGCCTATACCGGTCCGCCGGCGCAGCGGCACATTTTTCGCGGGCGGACCTCCACAGACACGGCGCGTGCGCACTATTGCCTGACCGCGGCGCTCTATTACGAAGCGGCGAGCGAGAGCGACGATGGCATGCGCGGCGTTGCGCAGGTCGTGCTCAACCGGGTTCGCCACCCCAGCTTTCCGCCCAGCGTCTGCGGCGTCGTCTTTCAGGGGTCGCAGCGCGCGATCGTGTGCCAATTCACCTTTTCGTGCGATGGTGCGATGGCGCGCGCGCCCAGTCGCCCCAATTGGCAGCGCGCCAGCCGCATCGCGGCGGAAGCTCTCGCGGGACGGGTATTTCCTGCGGTCGGCCTCGCCACGCATTACCACACATTGGCCGTATGGCCTTCGTGGGGGCGCTCGCTGGCGATGACCAATGTCATCGGCGCCCATATTTTTCATCGCTGGCGTGGTCGCTGGGGCACGCCGTCGGCCTTTTCGCGGCCCTATGCCGGGGTCGAACCGGTGCCTGGTCCCTATTTGCCGATCGCTGCCCAGCTGGCGGCGCGGGCCGGGCGATCGTCACCGGCGCTCACCCCGCTGCCCGCCGCTGCCGGCACCGCCGCCACCGTTGCGGGACAGCCCGATGCGGCGACACTGGCAGCGATGCGCAATGCGCCGATCGGCACCGTCGCCCCGACCGCTGCTACGCCCGCGCCGGGGTTCAGCGCTGCGCCGATTGTGGCCCGCCCCGATCCGCGATATTCTGACTCCCGTTTGGCGGGGTCGGGTACGATCCGCGAGGAGTTCCGCAACAGCGGTGCACCCATCGGGCGTTGACCCGCCCGGAGAGAGTTTGAGGGGGAGGATTGGCGATGGCTGTAACAGGTATCGGCGGATTATTTTTCCGCAGCCGCGACCCGGCGGCGCTTACTGCCTGGTACAAGCAATGGCTGGGCATCGGCGCAGGGTGCACGACCGACCCCGACGTGCCGATTGATCAATGGAGCTGGCAAACCAGCGCCGGCCCGGTTGTGTTTGCACCGTTCAATGCCGACACGGACTATTTTCCTGCCGACAAGGCGTTCATGCTGAACCTGCGCGTCAGCGATCTTGATGCGGTGCTCAAGCCGTTCCGTGACGCCGGTGCGGAGGTGATCACCAAGCCGGAATGGGACGACCCGTCGGTCGGGCGTTTTGCACGTGTGCATGACCCGGAAGGCAACCCGATCGAATTGTGGCAACCGCCCGCAGGTTGAAAACGCGGCGTGCCGGGTTAGCGCCCTTGCGAGCGCCAGCGCCGCACCACACGCTCGACAATTTCGCTTTCGCCACCGGTTTCGCGCCACAAGTCGGAAAATAGCGGGTCGGTCGATGCCGGTCGTTTCGATTCCTCTAGCGTATCGAGCATGACACGGATGGGGATGGAGACGCCTTCGCCGCAGATCACGCATTCGCGATTGCGCAGCGCCGCAATTGAATCGATGAAACCGCGCGATCCTTCGGGCATCGCCGCACGGACGAAATTCTGGTCGCGTTCGTTGTTGAGCCGCATCGCGATGATGGTGCCGCACTGCGACAATACGCCTTCGGCGAGGTCAGACGGACGCTGCGTTATCAGGCCCAGCGAAACGCCATATTTACGGCCTTCCTTGGCGATACGCGACAGGATGCGTCCGACCGACGACCCGTCGGCATTGCGTTCATTGGGGACGTAACGGTGCGCCTCTTCACACACCAGCAGGATGGGGCGTTTCGGCTCGTCGCGCGACCAGATGGCAAAGTCGAATACCATGCGCGACAGCACGGCGACGACAACGCTCGTCACGTCGGACGGCACGCCCGAAACATCGACGATGGAAATGGGGCGACCCTCCACCGGCAGTCGGAAAATCTTGGAGAGAAAGGATGCCATCGTGTCGCCGACCAGCATGCCGGAAAACATGAAGTTGTAGCGCGGGTCGGCCCGCAATTCCTCTATCTTGCTCTTCAGCCGCATAAAGGGTGCGGTTGACGTCGATTTGTCGAGTTTGCCCATTTCGAGCTGGATGATCGCGAGCAGGTCGGACAACAGATAGGGGACCGGGCTGTCCACCGTCAGTTTGGATACGCCCTCTGCCGCCTTGTTCTTGGCCCGGGCCGCGAGCAGGCATCGCGACAGAATGTCGGAATCGGTCTGTCGGTCCTTGCCCTCCGACGTCACGAACACCTCGCAATGTTCGTCGAAGTTGAGCAGCCAATATGGCATCGCCAGATTGTCGACGTCATAGAGCGCGCCCTGGCCCTTGAACGCAGCCGAATATTCGCCGTGCGGGTCGATCATCACCACATGACCTTCGGGCGCCATTTCGATGATGCGATGGAGGATGAGCGCGGCGCTGGTTGATTTACCGGTACCGGTCGACCCCAGCAGCGCAAAATGCTTGCCCAATAGCGGGTCGAGGTACAGCGCGGCGCGCGTATCCTTGGTCGGGTAGACGGTGCCGATTTCAACGTGCGGGCGCGCATCGGCGGCATAGATTTGCCGCAGGTCGCCCGACGTGGCGGCATAGATTGGGCTGCCGGGAATGGGATAGCGCGTGACGCCGCGGCGGAAATTATTGATCCGCCCGGTCAGAACTTCTTCGTCGCCTTCGCCCAGAAAATCGACAGCAGCGATAATGATGCTCGGGTCACGCGGGTGCATGCGCTGCGTACGGATGCCCGCGACCAGCCAGACATTGCCGACGCGAATCTTGATCTGGCTACCGACCTGGCCGGCCATGGAAACCGCCGCATCAGGGTCGCTGGCGAGGCGGTTGATGGCGTCCGCGTGCATCAACACCTGTGACGACGAACCGGCAATGTCCATGACTTCGCCGACCCGCAGCCGCTCTGTGCTGGCGGTTCGGGCAGACGCGAGGTCGACGGCCTGCGGTGCCGGCGCGGGCGTCGGCACGGGTTGCGGATTGGGCGACATGTTTTCCATCATTAACCACCATGGTCTGCGCAGCTTGCTGATTAGAGCACCGCATTAACGCATGGTCGTTAAGAAATGGCTTAGGCGCTGAACCCGGCGCCACCAATTGGGGTTCGGCAGCGTGGACGCCGACGTCGTCAGAATTTCCGGAACGCCCATCCGGCGAGCCAGCCCAGCCCGAGCGATAGGGCCACCGCGGCAATGCCATAGAGCAGGCCGTAATTTTCAGCCGCCAGCGCGACGAAACGGTCAAAGCCCGTCTTGCGGATGTCGATCTCGCGCGACGCGACGGCAAGGACATTGCCGCGACTGATCAGAAATGTCTCGGCCGTATAGGTGCCAACCGGCACCTGTGCGGGGATCAGCAGCCTGGCGCGGTAGAGGGAGCCGCGCGTTATCTCCACGGCATTTTCATTTTCCACATAGAGTGTCTGGCGACGGCGCAAATCGACGAGGCCGCGCGAAAAACGCTCAATCTGTTCGCTGTCTTCAAATTCGGCGGGGGACAGCGACAGGCTGTCGAGGCCGATTTCGTAAATGGCGGCGGTCCGTTCGTCGAGCATCTGGTCGATGGGGCGCGATGCGGCGACGGCGTAGTAACCCGGCGTGCTGCCAAACTGGACGCTTTCGGCATTCACCCATATGCCGGCAATCCGCTGTTTTTCGCGCAGGCGGATCGGTTGGGTCGGCCCCTTGATGACAACGACGATGTCGGCCTGATCATCGGGCGAACGGCCATCGGGGTAGATGATGGCCCCGAACAACAGCAATTCTTCGCCGGTAAAGCTGTATTTGATGTCGATGGTGCGGCTGGACACGTCGGGGACGAGGATGGGGTCGGCCGCTGCGGTGGCTTGTCCGTGGCCCATCACGACCATCAACGTCGCCGCCATGGCCAGCATGCAAAAACGGCGCAGGGTGCCCGGCTGCATCACCTTATAGCCCCTGCACCGTGTAAATCTCATCCGGCTGCCAGGCGAGGCCGATGGCCATGCGCAGCGCGACGAGCAAAACGACGATGGCCAGACCGAGGCGCAGCTTGGCGGGGTTCAGTCGCATCGCCAACCGGGCGCCAACCTGTGCGCCGACGACGCCGCCGACTAACAGCAGCAATGCCAGCACGATGTCGACGGCGCGGGTTGTCAGGCTGTGCACCATCGTTGCGGCGATGGTGGTGAACAATATCTGGAACAGCGAGGTGCCGACGACGACCTGCGCGCCCATGCCGAGGATATAGAGCATCGCCGGGATCATGATGAAACCGCCGCCCACGCCCAGCAGCATCGTCAAAATGCCGGTCAACAGCCCGAGCGCAAAGGGCGCCAGCGGCGACATATAGAGGCCGGATTGGTAAACGCGCCAGCGCATCGGCAACAGGGTGATGAG
>CAZAWL010000043.1:0-11644 GCA_964488705.1 uncultured Sphingopyxis sp. | reverse complement strand
ACGCCGACCAGCGCCGGACGCAGCAAGCGATCCTTGATACGATACCCCGCCTGGATTTCCTGGACGATGGTACCCGCTGCGACCTCTGCGGACGGAATTTCCATCATCGCCTGATGCAGATTCGGGTCGAGCGGCTGACCCACCGCGTCGATCCGCGTCACACCATGGCGTTCGAAAATGGTCGCGAGTTCGCGCGTCGTGGCCTCGAGCCCCGCAACCAGCGGTTTCCACTGGTCGCCTTCGCGCGCATCAGCCGGGATGGCATCGAGCGCGCGGGTGAGGTTGTCGGCAACCGACAATATGTCGCGGGCGAATTTTGCCGCCGAATAGGCGTGCGCATCGGCCACTTCCTTTTCGGCGCGGCGGCGCACATTTTGCACCTCGGCCTTGGCGTAAAGCGCCTCCTGCTGCGCGGCGGCGAGCGCCGCCTCCATCTCCGCGATTGCGTCGTCGGGCTTTGCATCGTGGTCCTGCTGCAGTGCCTCTGCAGCGGCTTCGGCGGCGATTTCGTCTGTTTCGGTCACTTGCGTTTTATCACCTTCGTCCATCATCATCTTATTATTCTCGACAGGGATTGCGCGGTGAAATCCACCATCGGCACAATCCGCGCATAGTTGAGGCGGGTCGGGCCGATAACGCCAACGACACCGATGACACGGCCATCCTCACCACGCCAGGGCGCCGCGATTACCGACGACCCGGACAGGGCAAACAGCTTGTTTTCGGAGCCGATGAAGATACGCGTGGATGTACCCTCGCCTGCCGCAGCGAGCAGATGGGCTATATCCTGCTTGGTTTCAAGTTCGTCGAGCAACTGGCGCACGCGTTCGATGTCGGCGCTGGCATGTTCGTCGATCAGATTGGCCTGACCACGCACGATCAGCACCGGCCGGGAATCGCCGTCGGCGCTCCACATCGCCAGGCCGCGTTCCACCAGTCCGGCCGCGGCCCTGTCCATAGCAAGCTGTTGGCCGCGAATGTCGGCGCGCAGTCTGGCCTGCGCCTGTTCGAGAGTCAGGCCAGCCAGCGTGGCGGTCACGTAATTGCCGGCTTCGACCAGCGCAGATGGGGGGAGGTCGGGCGGCACCTGCATGACGCGATTTTCGATGGCGCCGTCGGCACCGACAATCACCACCAGTGCCTGACCGGGCGCCAGCGGGACAAAGGCGACCTGTCGCAGGGTGCGCTCCTGACCGGGCACCATCACCAGTCCAGCGCATGCGGACAGGCCCGAAAGGGCCGCCGTTGCATTCGCCAGCGCGGTTTCCACCGGTGCATTGCGCTGGCCGCTCAAACTGGCCTCGATATGGGCGCGGTCGTCTGCATTCGGCTCGGCGACCTGCATCATGCCGTCGACAAACAGACGCAGCCCCTGTTCGGTCGGGATGCGCCCGGCGCTTGTGTGGGGGGCGGCGAGCAGGCCAGCCTCCTCCAAATCCTGCATGACGTTGCGAATCGAGGCGGGCGACAGGTTGAGGGGGGATGTGCGTGCAATCGTCCGCGACCCGACCGGCTGCCCGGCATCCAGATAGGCCTCGACCACCAGACGAAAGACGTCGCGCGCGCGGTCGTTGAGGTCGGGCAGGGCACGGGGGCTATCCATAGCGCCAACATTAGACCGTGTTCGATTGTGATTGAATCAAAATCGCGGTCCAGTGGTTTTTGTTTTTGCGCAATTTCCGAGTCGTTCGGTGTTTCCACCTCACTCGAAATCGCTTTAGCGTCGGCGGCGCGTTGCTCAAGGGGTGCGCGCAAGAGGGGTGGCCTCAACCGCGCGAACCGACTATCGCGCCACGCACCAGCCACAGGAGACACCAGCCATGCGCCATTCCGGCCGCGCCGCAGACCAGATGCGCGCCATCACCATCGAAACCGCATTTACGCGCCATGCAGAGGGGAGTGTCCTGATCGGCTTTGGCGACACAAAGGTTCTGGTTACCGCCAGCGTCGATGAAAAGGTGCCGCCATTCCTGCGGGGCAAGGGATCGGGCTGGGTCACCGCGGAATATGGGATGCTGCCGCGCGCCACCCATACACGCGGCAGCCGGGAGGCCGCCAAGGGCAAGCAATCCGGCCGAACGCAGGAAATCCAGCGATTGATCGGGCGTTCGTTGCGCGCCGTGACGGACATGAAGCTGCTCGGTGAGCGGCAGATCATCCTCGATTGCGATGTGATCCAGGCCGATGGCGGCACCCGCACGGCGTCGATTTCGGGCGCATGGGTGGCGCTTCGCCTGGCTATCGACGGTCTGATGCGATCCGGCACGATCAGCGCGGACCCGCTGACCGGGCAAGTCGGTGCGATCAGCTGTGGCATTGTTGACAGCACGCCGGTGCTCGACCTCGACTATGAGGAGGATTCGAGCGCAGAGGCCGACGCCAATTTCGTGATCCTCGGCGACGGGCGGCTTGCCGAAGTGCAGGCCACCGCCGAGGGCGCGCCCTATGACGAAGAGGCGCTGTTGCGGCTGTTGCGGCTGGCCCGCATTGGCTGTGCCGAGATTTTCGCTGCTCAACGCACGGCGACGGGGCGGTAAGGTGCGGCTCGGCGACTATTCCGGACGGCTGGTTATCGCCACCCACAATATGGGAAAGTTGCGGGAGATGCGCGCGCTGCTCGGGCCCTATGGGCTGGAGTGCGTGTCAGCGGGCGAGCTGGGCTTGCCTGAACCTGAAGAGACCGGCACCAGTTTTGAAGAGAATGCGCTGATAAAGGGCCGGGCCGCCGCACTGGCGGCGAATCTGCCCGCCCTCGCCGATGACTCCGGTTTGTGCGTGGCGGCACTGGGTGGGCGACCGGGCGTCTATACCGCCGACTGGGCCGAACGCCAGCCGTTCGAGGGCGAGGCCGGCCGCGATTGGTATCTGGCGATGGGCAAGGTGGAAGGACTGTTGGCGGCACAGGGGCCGGCTGTGGATCGCAGCGCCACATTCAACAGCACCCTCGCCCTCGTCTGGCCGGACGGCGAGCATCGCATCTATGCCGGCCGCGTCCACGGCATGCTTGTCTGGCCGCCGCGCGGTGACAAGGGCTTTGGCTATGATCCGGTGTTCGCGCCGGATGGCGGCTCGCTGACGTTCGGCCAGATGGAATGGGAAGAAAAGCAGCGGGTCGATCATCGGGCAGATGCGTTTCGCAAGCTGGTTGCGGCGGAATTTTGAGCGCGCCGCCAACCACTCCGCTCGCGCTCTATATCCACTGGCCGTTCTGCGTCAGCAAATGCCCCTATTGCGACTTTAACAGCCATGTGCGCCAGGCGGTGGACCAGCGGGCCTGGCAGGACGCGCTGCTCGCCGACCTCGCGCATGAGGCGGCGTTGCTGCCGGGGCGGACGATCAGCTCCATCTTTTTTGGCGGCGGCACGCCCAGCCTGATGCCGCCCGCGACCGTCGCGGCTTTGATCGAGGCTGCCGATCAGCGCTGGGGCCTCGCGGCGGATTGCGAGATCACGCTGGAAGCGAACCCCAATTCGGTTGAAACCTCCAACTTTGCAGCGCTGGCGGTGGCCGGTGTCAATCGCATTTCCATCGGAATACAGTCTCTTGATGCTGAAACCTTGCAGTTCTTGGGCAGGGCGCACAGCGTTGACGAGGGCGTGCGCGCGATCGCGGTGGCACAGGCGCATTTTGCCCGCGTCAGCTTTGACCTGATTACCGCGCGGCCCGGCCAGTCGCTCGACGCTTGGGCGGACGAACTGGGGCGGGCGCTATCATTTGGCACCGACCATCTCTCGCTCTACCAACTCACCATCGAACCGGGGACGCGGTTCAAGACGCTGTTTGACCGGGGGGATTTGATCCTCCCCGATGAGGATCTGGCAGCCGACCTGTTTCAGGCGACGGCCGAGCTGACTGCGGCGGGCGGCCTGCCGGCCTATGAGATCAGTAATCATGCCCGGCCGGGGAGCGAAAGCCGCCATAATCTGAGCTATTGGCGGTATGACGATTATATCGGCATTGGACCGGGCGCACATGGTCGCCGGGTGGGCCGTGCGAGTGAGCGTCACAAAAAGCCGGAAAACTGGATGAACGCCGTCGTGGCGACGGGCCATGGGCTCAAGGCAGATCGGGCGCTGACCCCTGCGGACCGCGCGACCGAGGCGCTGCTGATGGGATTACGCCTTCGCGAAGGTGTCGACCTGACGCGGATTGCGCAACGATCGGGCGTCGCTGACGCCGCGCTGGTCGACGGTGGGGCGGTCGACCGCCTCGCTGCGCTGGGACTGGTTGAGCGGCGCGGCGCGCGGCTGAGCATCCTGCCGGCCGGGACATTGCTGCTCGACGCCGTCTTGCCCGAACTGATTGCCATCGCCTAAAACCATCATCGTGGATGCTGCGCAGACCCTTCACCCCGTCGTCGCCAGCTGGCGTGACCAGTTGACGGAACAACAAAGGCGCTCCCCGCATACGGTGCGAGCCTATGTCGGCGGCGCGCAGCGTTTTTGCGAATTTCTGGCCAGCTATCGCGGCGAGAGAGTGGACTCGGCGCTGCTCGGCGCTTTGGACAGTGCCGACCTGAGAGCATTTATGGCGGCGCGTCGCGCCGATGGCATTGGCAATGCCAGCGCTGCCCGCGAACTGTCCGCCCTGCGCGGCTTTCTGCGTTTTGCCGGCGGCGCCGATGGCGACCCGCCAAAGCTGCGCGGTCCGCGGGTCAAGGCGGGTCTGCCGCGCCCCGTCAGTCCGGATGAAGCGCTCGATCTGGCCGAAGACGTCGCTGCCGCAGCGTCGGAGCCATGGCAGGGCGCCCGCGATTTTGCGGTCTTGATGCTGCTCTATGGTGCAGGACTGCGCATCGGTGAGGCGTTGAGCCTGCGCGGGGACGTGCTGGCGGCGGGTGACAGCCTGCGCGTCATCGGTAAACGCGACAAAATGCGGATCGTTGCGCTGTTGCCGGCGGTTCGCCAGTCATTGGCGGATTATGCCGATCTCTGCCCCTTTGCCCTGACCGCCGACGGGCCACTGTTCCGCGGCGGTCGCGGCGGGCCGCTCAATCCGGCGCTGGTACGGCGGGCGGTGCAGGGCGCCCGGCGTCGGCTTGGCCTCGGCGAGCGCACAACGCCACATGCCCTGCGACACAGTTTTGCGACCCATTTGCTCGCTGCGGGCGCCGACCTGCGGTCGCTGCAGGAGCTGTTGGGACATGCCAGCCTGTCATCAACGCAGGTCTATACCGCTGTTGAAACCGCGCGTTTGCTCGACATCTACGACAGCGCGCATCCGCGGGCGCGACCGGCAGACGACCCGAATTAGGCGCGGAAAATCATTCCATCATCGGGAAAGCTGTGCAACATTTGCAGTCGCCACTGTCCGGTGTGACGAGAATCGCGCTGGCATTTCGTCCCGCCGCAAAGGAAGAATGCTGCCTTGCCACCTCAATCCTCCCCGACTGCGATGGACGCCGGCAGTATCTGGACAAGGTCCTATGATCATCCGACGCCCTGGGCATCGCAATTTCCGCCTCAAACGATGCCGCAAATGTGGGACGACGCGGTTCGCCGGTTTGCCAAAGCCAATCTGATCGATTTCATGGGCCGCAAATACCGGTTTGCCGATGTCGGCGACGCGGTGCGCCGCGCCGCGCACGGGTTTCAGGCATTGGGTATCGGCAAGGGCGATCGTGTCGGCCTCTACCTCCCCAATGTCCCGCATTATGTTGCCGCTTATTATGGCGCGTTGCTTGCGGGGGCGACCGTTGTCAATTTTTCGCCGCTCTATTCGGTGGATGAACTGGCCCATCAGGTGGATGACAGCGGCACGCGACTGCTGGTGACGCTGAGTGCCGCCGCACTATTGCCGACCGCGCTCAAGGTGCTCGACCGGTCCGGTTTGGAGCGGCTGGTGGTCGGCTCGGTCGCAGGCGTGCTGTCGCCGCTAAAGTCGTTGGCCTACCGGCTGCTGAAACGGGCAGAGGTGGCGCCCGTGCCTGCGGATCCGCGCGTCACCAGGTTTTCGGCCCTGATCGACAATGACGGCGCCATTGACGAGACGGTCATCGACGCGGAAAGCGACGTCGCGCTGATCCAGTATACAGGCGGCACGACGGGGCTGCCGAAGGGCGCGCGCCTGACCCACCAGAATCTGACCGCCAATGCGCGGCAGGTGAATGGCCTCGACCCCCATCATGGTCAGGGTGACGACAGGATTCTGGGCGTCCTGCCCTTTTTTCACGTCTTTGCGAACACCTGCGTGCTGAACCGGACGGTGAATAATGGCGGCGAAATCGTCATGCTGCCGCGGTTTGACGCGGCACAGGCGCTCGCCGCCATCCACCGTATGCGCGTCACCGCAATGCCGGGTGTGCCGACCATGTATCAGGCGCTGCTCGACCACCCCGCGATCGGCAAAACAGATTGGTCCAGCCTGCGCGTATGCATTTCGGGCGGCGCGCCGCTGGCGAAGGAACTGAAACAGCGGTTCGAGGCGGTCACCGGGTCGCGCGTCGTCGAGGGCTATGGGCTGACCGAGAGCGCGGGGGTGGTGTCGGCCAACCCCTATGCCGGGGATGGCAAGGTTGGAACGATCGGCCAACCGCTGCCCGGCACGATGGTCAGGATCGTCGACAAGGATGACCCGCTGCGGCCGCTCCCGCAGGGTGAGGCCGGCGAAATTGTCGTGGCCGGCCCGCAAATCATGCAGGGTTACTGGAATCGCAGCGATGCGGATGATCAGACATTTGCCGATGGCTGGCTGCGGACCGGTGACGTCGGCATCATCGATGAGGACGGCTATATCCGCATCGTCGACCGGCTCAAGGACATGATCGCCGTGGGCGGGTTCAAAGTCTATCCTTCGGCTATCGAAACCATCCTCTATCAGCATCCCGCCGTAAAAGAGACGTTGGTGCTGGGCGTGGCCGACCCCTATCGCGGTGAAGTGCCGCGAGCCTTTGTCACGCTGGATCCGGCCGCTGAGCCCACCACCGGCGAGGCATTGACGGCATGGCTCAACCCGCAGCTGGGCAAGCATGAACGGGTTGATACCGTCGTCATCCGTGATAGCTTGCCCAAGACCATGGTCGGAAAACTAGATCGCAAAACCCTGCGCAAGCAACTGGAGGCAGAGTAGAAGGATGGTGTACAAGTTTCGCGCGGCAGCCCTGGCCGCCTTGTCTTGCTGCTTGGCAACGCCGGCGATAGCGCAATCCTCCCCCGCCGAAGTGGCAGAGCGCATCGCGTCGCTGCGCAAACAGGAAGACAGGGTTGTCGCGATCGGCGACCGCCTGTCCCGCGCAGCCGCCGCGGCCGGATGGTGCGAGGGCGGGCATTCGCTCGGCTGGGTGGTCGCCGACATCGGTCAATATCCCAAGGCATTTCGCGCGGCGGTGCGCCAGCAATGGTCATTGCCGGTTACTGCCGCCACGTTCGTGGCCGCCGTTGCTCCAGGCGGAGCAGCGGCCCGGGCAGGCGTGACACCCGGCATGGTTGTGACGGCGATCAATGGCGAGGCCCCGGCGCGGCACACCAACGCGTCGCCGTCGCCGCAAGCCCGCATGCGCAATGACCGGACCATTTCCACCGCACTCGAAACCGGACCGCTGACCATCGAAACGGTCGACGCGGCAGGCGCGCGTCGTTCCTGGCGGCTGGAAGCCGATGCCAGTTGCGAGACGCGGTTCGAGGTGGCGGCGGACGATGACGAACAGGCCTATGCCGATGGCGAGACTGTCCAGGTCACCGCCGGAATGGGCGTTTTCACCGGCGACAATGACGAAGAACTGGCCGCGGTGATCGCGCATGAACTGGCCCATAATATTCTGCGCCACGTACCGCGGCAACGAGAGGCGGGCACGCCCAATAACTACACGCGCTATCTGGGGCGTTATACCAATATCAATCGCAGCATGGAGGAGGAGGCTGACCGGCTGTCCGTCTGGCTGCTGGCGCTAGCAGGCTATCAAGCCCGTGCGCCGATTGAGTTCTGGCAACGCTTTGGACCCGGGCATGACAGCGCCCATCCGTTCGGCCGGACGCATGACCGGTGGACCGACCGGGTGGCGGCGCTGACGGATGAACTCGACAGGATGACCCGCGACAAGGCGGCCGATCCGCAGGTGCGACCCTATTTGCTGGATAGGCGGGAGGTTGTGCCGGTGCCGGGGGCCCGCCCCGACATCAACCCGGAAAACTGAACCTATCTGCGCTCGTCGGAGGCGCCGCCCCTTGTCCTGAGCGCCTGAAACGCCATCTACTGGGTCAGAGTGGCGGCACCAAGCTGTCCTTTGCCGGAGAATGATCATGAATAATCAGGTCGCCATTTTCGCGGGTGGATGCTTTTGGTGCACCGAGGCCGTATTTGCGGGGCTGCGCGGGGTTTCCGCGGTCGAGAGTGGCTATATCGGCGGCCACATGGATAACCCCGATTATAAATCGGTTTGCAGCGGCTCAACCGGCCACGCCGAAGCCATCCGGATCGCATTTGATGCGGACGAAATCAGTTTTGCCGACCTGCTCGACGTGCATTTTGCGACCCATGATCCGACGCAGTTGAACCGGCAGGGCAATGATGTCGGGACGCAATATCGCACCGCCATCTTTCCGCTTGATGCGGCGCAGGAGGAGGACGCGCGGGCCGCCATTGCCCGTGCGCAGGCGGACCATGCCGAGCCGGTGGTCACGACTATCGAACGTGGCCGCTGGTGGCCGGCGGAAGATTATCATCAGGACTATTGGTCGGGGGACGGACAACGCAACCCCTATTGCCAAGCCGTCATTCCACCTAAGCTGGCAAAGCTGCGGGCAAAATATTCGACGCGCCTCGCTGCGGCTGATTGAGGTGATCGACTGACACGGTCGAGAGGGGGTTGGTGTTGAAAAAGGTAAGAAAAGCGGTGTTCCCTGTGGCGGGGCTGGGGACGCGTTTCCTGCCGGCCACGAAGGCGATTCCCAAGGAGATGCTGCCCATTGTCGATCGCCCGTTGATCCAATATGCGGTCGATGAGGCGCGCGAAGCCGGTATCGAGCAGATGATATTCGTCACGGGTCGCGGCAAAAGCGCGATCGAGGATCATTTCGATATCGCCTATGAACTCGAACGGACGATGAGCGACCGGGGCAAGGATGTCTCGGTACTCGAACCGACGCGGCTGGGCCCGGGAAACTGCGCCTATGTGCGGCAGCAGGAACCTTTGGGCCTGGGTCACGCGATCTGGTGCGCGCGCGACATTGTCGGTGACGAACCCTTCGCCATTTTTCTGCCCGACGAATTGATGGTCGGCAGCCCGGGTTGCATGGCACAGATGGTGGAGGCGTATAATCGGGTCGGCGGTAACGTCATTTCCGTGCTCGAAGTGCCGCACGAACAGGTGTCGTCCTATGGGGTGATTGCACCGGGCAAGGTCGACGGTCCGATCACCGAGGTGCTGGGCCTTGTCGAAAAGCCGCGTCTGGAGGATGCGCCGTCCAACCTGATCGTGTCGGGCCGCTATATCTTGCAGCCTGAGGTCATGCGCACGCTGGAACGGCAGGAAAAGGGCGCTGGTGGTGAAATCCAGCTGACCGACGCAATGGCAGCGATGATCGGGCAACAACCCTTTAACGCCGTGACCTTTGCCGGCCGGCGGTTCGACTGCGGCGCGCATCTGGGCTATGTCGAAGCCAATGTTGCATTGGCGCTCGAGCGGCCGGACCTGGCGGGGCCGCTGCGTGCATCGATTGCCCGTATGCTGGGCTGAGACGTCAGCGCCAATTCATCTCACGTCGCCATAAGGGGTTGGCGCCTTGTTTTGGGAGGATTCGTGATGACACGCTGGCTGGCCATCATTTGCGCAGCGTCGATGCTGTCGGGGTGTGTGTCGACGGCAGCCAGCATCATCACCGCCCCTGTCCGAGCGGTCGGGCAGGCGGCTGACTGGGCTACCACCAGCCAGGATGAACGCGACCGCGAAGTCGGTCGCCGCGTGCGCGAACGGGACGCGCAAATGGGACGGTTGCAGCGCGAGCTTCGGCGTGCCGACGGACGGTGCAGCGATGGAGACGATGATGCGTGTGACGATGCGCGGCAATTGCGCGACCGCATCGACCTGTTGCGCGACGCCCCGCTTTGAGCTGACCTAAGCACTCAGGCGGCGGCGCGGGCCAAACGGTCATTGATGGCTATGCCGACGCCGTGACGTGGTATGGGCGCAATCGCAATGCGGGGCTTGGCGCTCCCCGCCGCAAGATGAAGCGCGGCGAACAGGTTTCGAGCCGCCTCTGCCAAATTCCCCACAGCGCTCAGATTGATGTCGCAGGCAGCGCAATCGCCAAAGCCGATAACAAAGGCGTCATCCGGCGGCGCAAGCTGATCCAGCAAAACCGGCTTGCCGGGCGCATAGTGGCGGGCCATCTGGCCCGGCGCGATGATCGCCTGACCGTCATGCGCGATGACCGGCATGCCGGTGGCTGCGTGCAATTGCTCTGCGGTGATCTGCCCGGGGCGCAGCAAGGTGATGGCGTCCGCAGCGGGCGCGACGATGGTCGATTCAATGCCCTGTGCACACTGGCCCCCGTCGATGACCATCGGAATGCGTCCGCCAAGACTGGAGATGACATGCGCGGCACAGGTCGGGCTGACGGTGCCGCTGCGGTTGGCGGACGGGGCCGCCAACGGCTGCCCGACAGCATGGATCAACGCACGCATGACCGGGTGCGCGGGGCACCGGACGGCGAGGGTGGGCAGCCCGGCGGTGACTGCGTCGGCGATTGACCGGCCGGCGGCATTGTCGCGTCGCGGCAGCACAATCGTCAATGCCCCCGGCCAAAATTGCGCCGCCAGCTCCTCTGCCAACGGGCAGAACTCGACCCATTGCCGCGCCATGTCGATGTCGGCGACATGCACGATCAGCGGGTTGAACGATGGTCGACCCTTTGCGGCGAAAATGGATGCGACACCACCGGCATTGGTGGCATCGGCGGCGAGGCCATAGACGGTTTCGGTGGGGACAGCGACGCAGCCGCCAGCAACGATAATGGCGCGCGCCGCTGCAATGCCGTCGTCATCGGCCGCCACTGCCGCCGTGTCGATGCCATCGCTATTTCTGGGGTTTGAGCCGTCCATGGACTGACGCTATAGCCCGCGCATAATATCCCGCAACCATGCGGCCATGCTGGCCGCAGCCGTCCATCGCAAGGGACCTGTTCCATGATTTTTGTGCCAGCCACTATCGAGCAGCGCTTTGTCCTCGACCATGTCGTGCGCATAGCGGATCTGGCGGCGCATGACCGGTTTGCCGACGCGACGTCTGATATGGTCGATGCGATTGTCGACGGGATAGGCCAGTTGGCGGTCGGCGAATATGCCGAGCTCAACCGTTTTGGCGACATCAACAACCCGGTGTGGAGCCCGCAGGGCGTGACCATGCCGGCCGGATTCAAGGCGGCCTATCGTGCCTTTGTCGATGGTGGTTGGGGCAGCATCGATGGTCCGACCGACTTTGGCGGGCAGGGGCTTCCGTTTGCGCTGGCCAACATCGTCATCGAAACGCTTGGTACGGCCAATATGGGGCTGACGCTGATCAACCTGCTGACGCCGGGGGCAATCCATGCGCTGATGGCCTATGGCACGCCCGAACAGCGCGAGCGGTGGTTGCCAAAGCTGGTGTCGGGCGAATGGAACGGCACCATGAACCTCACCGAATCGGGAGCCGGCAGCGACGTTGGCGCAC
>CAZAWL010000042.1:0-11678 GCA_964488705.1 uncultured Sphingopyxis sp. | reverse complement strand
ATCCTGTTCCTCTATGCCATGTGCGGCATGCTGCTCTATGCCTTTCGCGACCTGTCCATCGTCGCGCTGCGGCGCTGGGCCGCCGGGTTTTTCGTGATCGCCATGGTGGTTGCGTCGGCACAGTTCGTCACGCTGTCGCTCGCCAACCAACCCAATATGCCAGAGGAATTGCGTGAGGCGCGGGCCAAGCTCGAACGCGACATGCAGTTTCAGAGCGCCGAAGCGCGCAAGGAAGCGACACTGTACCGCAGCGATTATAGGACGATGATATCGGGGCGGATCGCGAAGGACGCGCTGCAACCGTTGGTCAGCGTCGGCCTGTTCCTGTGGGAGACGATGGCGCTGATGCTGGTCGGCATGATCATGTTTCGCAGCGGCCTGTTGCGCGGCACATGGTCGCTCGACCGGTTGGCCCGGTGGCGCAACTGGTGCCTCGGCATCGGGATTGCCGCCAACATACCGCTTTTGTGGTGGCAATTGGCCAGCGGGCTTGATCCGGCCATTCTGTTACTGAGCACATTCTGCCTGTCGGTGCCGTTCGATATTATCATGAGCATCGGCTATGCCGCGCTGTTCATGGGGCTGGCGCAACGTTTTTCCGGCCACCCGTTGATCATCCGGGTTGCCGCCGCCGGTCGTGCTGCCTTTACCAATTATCTGGGCACATCCATCCTCATGACCGGATTTTTCTATGGCTGGGGCCTCGGCCTGTTCGGTCAATTGTCGCGGATCGAGGTCTATGGCCCGGTCGTGGCGGTGTGGGTGCTAATGCTGCTCTGGTCCAAACCCTGGCTCGACCATTTCCGCTACGGCCCGCTGGAATGGTTGTGGCGGTCGCTCGCACGGCTGCAATGGCAGCCGATGCGCCGGTCTGCGGAGAGCGCCGAATAGCTATTGCGAACAAGTCGCATTCGCGTTACATCGGTGCCAGAGGCATCGAAATGATTCTGTGTGTGTGTAATGCATTGCGGGAAACAGACGTGCGGGACGCCGCGCGACGCGGCGCGACATGCCCCGCCTCCGCCTATCGCGCGCTGGGACGCAAGGCGAAATGCGGCCAATGCGTGCCTGCCGCCCGCATCCTGATCAACGAGGAACGCGCCGTCGCCTGCTAGACGATCAATGGGGCGGACTTCAGATTCGGGTCACTAATGCGAGCGAATTGCACCGCCATTATTGCGAATGACAGGCGTTTGAACCGACTGAAAGCCGCAGAATTCCAACATTTTTATGCCATTTGCCGGTTGAATGACGGGCGCTGCCCACCTATTTTAGAGGCTCCACCCATCCAGCTGCGGAGCAGACCATGCAAGGCGACGCCAAGGTCATCGACTATCTGAACGAGGCGCTCAAGAACGAGCTGACCGCGATCAACCAATATTGGCTGCACTATCGCATGTTGGCCAATTGGGGGGTCAGCAAGCTCGCCGACTATGAACGCCACGAGTCGATCGACGAGATGAAGCATGCCGACCGCTTGGCCGACCGCGTGCTGTTCCTGGGCGGATTGCCCAATTTTCAGATGCTCGGCCGCCTGCGCGTCGGCGAATCGGTCGAAGAGATCCTGGCCGCCGACCTCGCGCTCGAACATGATGCGATACCGCTACTCAAAACGGCCATCGCACATTGTGAGACGGTCGGCGACTATGTCAGCCGCCGGCTGTTCGCCGATATTTTGGAAAGCGAGGAGGAGCATGTCGACTGGCTGGAACGTCAGCACGACCTGATCGAACGCATGGGCATCCAGAACTATATCCAGTCGCAGAGCGACCCCAACGCCAAACCCGAAGTGGGTTAAATCCAGCGTTTAGGGTCAGGCGACGCGTCGGCCAAAACCGACCTGATTGCCGCGCCGGACGAGCGGGTTTGCCTCCGCCTCGATATCCGCGAGCGTTTGCGCGAACAGCGGACGCAACGCGACGACCTTGTCGATGTGGGTGTCGGGCGAATCATGCGATTCGACACAGGCACGGCCGACGCTTTCAATATCCTCGGCCAATTGGCCCAGGCGTTCCGCGCCAAATTGCCGCGCCTCGCTTTTCAACTTGTGCGCCGGCAGAATCAGCCCCGCGGCGTTTTCGGCACGCTGTGCGGCTTCTATCGCATCAATCGCTTTCAGGCCGTCTTCGACAAAATAGCCGAGTATCCGAATAAATTCGGACCCCAATTGGCTGCGTGTCTGGCCAAAAATTACCCAGTCGACCACTGGCAGTTGTTCATTCGGCATATGTGCCACACCTTGCCTGTCCGGCTATTCCGGTTCGGTCCCTTGGCCATCGGCATAGCCAATCGCGGTAAACAGACGGTTACCGTGGTGCCGATTTGCCGCGATTGGGACCGCGGGGGGGGCCCGACGGGCTCTTGCCCCGTTTGGGCGCAGCGGCGGTCGGGGCGCCGCGCCGGGTGGCCGGACGACGCGTCGGCGCGACCGCCGATTTGCGTTCGGCATCGCCAAAGGGATTGCGCGCGCCGCGAAAGGTCAGCCGCACCGGCACCGCGCCATAGCCCAGTTCACGGCGGATGCCGTTGACCAGATAACGGCGATAGCTTTCCGGCAACAGGTCGGTCCGTGTCCCGAACAGGACAAAGGTCGGCGGCCGGCTGCGCGCCTGCGTGATGTAGCGCAGCTTGATTCGCTTGCCCTTTGGCGCGGGCGGGGGGTTCGCCTCCTGCGCCGCTTCGAACCAGCGGTTCAACTCGCCGGTACTGACCCGCCGCGACCATTGGTCGCGCAGGTCAAAGGCGGCGGCGATCAGGGCATCGAGCCCCTTGCCGGTCGCTCCCGACACGGTGATCAACGGCACGCCGCGGACCTGCGCCAAACCTTCGTCCAGCGCCGTGCGCACGCCCTGATAGAGAGCGCTGGCATCCTCTGCCACGTCCCATTTATTGAGCGCGATGATGAGCGCGCGGCCCTCCTGCAGCACATGGTCGGCGATCCGCAGGTCCTGCGCCTCCAGCCCCAGCGTTGCATCGAGCATGAGCACAACGACCTCGGCAAAGGCCACCGAGTGCAGCGTGTCGGCAACCGACAATTTCTCGAGCTTGTCCTGCACCTTGGCGCGTTTGCGCATGCCGGCCGTGTCGATCAGCCGCACCGGCCTGGTCGCACCGGTACCGTCGGACCAGAGCCAGTCGACGGAGATGGAATCGCGCGTGATGCCCGCCTCGGGACCCGTGATCAGCCGGTCTTCGCCCAACAGGCGGTTAACTAGCGTCGATTTGCCGGCATTGGGACGCCCGACAATCGCCAGCTTGAGCGGCGCGTCAGGGGCGACCTCATCATCACCATCATCATCAGCCCCGTCGTCGGCCGGGCGGTCGATCAACGGGCGCAGCGCATCGAACAAGTCGACGATGCCGTCGCCATGCTCCGCAGACAGGCCGACGGGTTCGCCGAGGCCCATTTTCCACGCTTCGTTGACGCCTGCCGCGCCCTCGCGCCCCTCCGCCTTGTTGGCGATCACAATCACCGGGGTGGTGCTGTCACGCAGCCAGCGGCCAATTTCTTCATCCAGCGGGGTCAGGCCGGCACGCGCGTCGACCATGAACAGCGCAACGTCGGCGCTGTGCACCGCCGCTTCGGTCTGTGCCCGCATCCGGCCGGGCAGGCTGGCCGGGTCGTCCTCTTCGAAACCGGCGGTGTCGATGATGCGAAAGGCCAGGCCGAGCAGATGCCCATCACCCTCCCGCCGGTCGCGGGTGACACCGGGCCGGTCATCGACAAGCGCCAGTTTTTTGCCGATCAGCCGGTTGAACAGCGTTGATTTGCCGACATTGGGGCGGCCGACGATGACGACGGTCGGCTGGCCCGTGCGCGGGGTCATCGCCAGGCGGTGATGCGACCGCTGTCGTCCATCACATATAATGTGCCATTGGCGACCAGCGGTGGCAGCCGCGTCGGGCCGGACAATTCGCCGATCGACTGGATTGCGCCATCGGCAGGGTTGACCTGTGCCATGCGCCCGTCGGTGCTGACGAGGATCAGCCGGCCGCCCGCCAGCACAGGCCCCGTCCAGCGGATCGCGCCCTCGCGATCTTCCTCATCGCGCCAACGCGGCAACTGCCCGATCCAGCGGATGCGCCCGGTTGCACGGCTGATGCAGAACAGGCGCGAATCGTCGGCGATGACAAACACCCATTCGCCCGCGACCCACGGCGTCGAAATGCCCGTCAGGTTCAATTCCCAGACGCGCTGGCCGGTGACGAGTTCATAGACGGCCATGCGCCCGCCCTGACCGATGGCAAACACGCGGCCGCGGTCGATGACCGGGTCCGCGTCGATGTCGGCCAAAGTCGACACCGCCGCCGCGATGCTGGTGCGCGCCAGCGCGTCGTTCCACAATGGACGGCCATTTTCATAACGATAGGCGTTCAATTCACCCGACGAATAGCCGGCGATGATGGTGCCCTGCCCCGCAGCCGGAGCGGCGACGCCGAACACGCTGCCCGGGGCGATGGTGCCGGTTTCCTGCCATTCGACACCGCCGTCGCTCGCACGCAATGCGAAAATCTGATTATCCTGGCCCATCACAAAGACATTGCCAAAGGCGACCGTCGGCGCACCGCGCAGCGGGCCGGAGGGACGCACGCTCCAGCGCACGGCACCGTTGGTGGCGTCGAGGGCAGCGACATCACCCATGCCACTGGTCGCATAGACCGTGCCGGAGTCGACGCTGACGCCGCCGCCAAAGCGGGCGCGCTGGCCATCACGTTCGGTATCGCCGATCTTGAACTGCCAGCGTCGCGCGCCGGTCGCCGCGTCAAAGGCGTGGACCATCGCCTCTGTATCGATGACGTATAATGTATCGCCCGCCACCACCGGCGCGGCGGCGAGGCGCGCGCGATTGGTGCCGCCGGGAATCGTGACCGACCAGGCTTGCGACAGCGTTGCCGACAGCGCCAGATGCCCCATCGATTTGGCGGCGTTACCACCGGGCTGGGCCCAGTCGGCATTGGTGAGCGCCGCAGGCAGAACCACCTCCAGCCCCGCAATCGTCGGGTCTACCGCAAGCGTTGCCTGGTTACCCAAAATGGGGACGCGTTCGCCGATCGTGGGTGTGCGCGGACCGCCATTGCCACGCAGCGCCCCGCAACCGGACAGACCAAGCGCGGATACTGCCAGCATCGCGCATGCAGCCATCGAAAATTTGCGCATGTTCACTCTCCGGTTTTCGTCGTCGCGACCGGACCGGTCGCAGGGGCAGCGGCATCGGGGACAGCATCGACACCCAATGTGCCCGCCATTTGCCGGGCCCGTGATTTCAGCCCGTCCGGTGCATCCTCGGTCGCAGCGATACGGGCGAACAGTGCGGCAGCGGCGCGATCATTGCCACGTTTCAATTCTGCCAGTGCGGTCAGTTCCGCGGCGCTGGCAAAGGCGGGGCCGGGGGCCGCCACCAATGCGCGCAGTCGCGCGACGACGGTTTCGGGCGGGATCGCGTCAAATTCGGCCAGTGTCTGACGCAGCAGAGCCGTCTGACGCAAAGGCTGCGGCACATCGGCGTCATTGGCAACCGCGCCGAAACGCGCCGCGGCGGTGCGCACATCGCCCTGCGCCAGCGCGGCATTGCCCTGCATCATCAACGCCAGAGCGCGATAGGCGGGGCTGTCCGACGTTGCCAGCAAAGCGGCCTGGTCGCTCGCCGCCTTGGGCCGTCCGCTGCCCATCGCCTCCAGCGCGGCGCTGAAGTTGCGGCCATTGTCTGCGGCGATGGACTCCTGACGGTCCTGCCAGAACAGCCAGCCACCCAGCGCCAGCAAAGCAATGACGATCAACGCGACGAGCGCACGGCCATAGCGGCGAAACAGGCTGGCGGCGCGGTCGGCACGGACCGCCTCGTCGACTTCGGCCATGAATATGTCGGGGTTATTGGGGCGTGACGCCACGTCTGTTCCTCTATGTCTTGGCGCCGGTATCGCCCCGCGCAGCGGCCTTCCTTAGCGACGCCCGTGACAAAGGCCAAGGGGGCGCAGCGCCGCCGCGGCTCATGCCTTGGGCTGATAGGTCTGATCGCCGGTTGGAAATGAACGGTCGCTGACTTGCTGGGCATATTCGGCCGCAGTCTCGTCAATCAGCGACGCGACATCGGCAAAGCGCTTTACGAAGCGGGGCACGCGTTCGAACAAGCCCAGCATATCCTCCGTAACCAGCACCTGCCCATCGCACTGCGCCGATGCGCCAATGCCGATGGTGGGACAGGATACCGCCTGTGTGGCAGCGATGGCGATGGGTTCGACAACGCCTTCGATGACGAGCGCAAAGGCACCCGCGTCCGCCACCGCGCGCGCGTCGGCGACAATCTTATCCGCTTCCGCCTCGCTCCGGCCCCGCGCGCCATAGCCGCCGAGCGCATTGACCGCCTGTGGCGTCAGGCCGACATGCCCCATGACGGGGATGCCGCGCCGGGTCAGGAAGGCAATGGTTTCGGCCATCGCCTGGCCACCCTCCAGCTTGACGGCGGCGGCGCCCGTTTCCTTGAGGATGCGGGCAGCGCTGGCAAAGGCGACCTCCGGCGATTGTTCATAACTGCCGAACGGCATGTCGATGATGACGACGCTGTGATAACTGCCGCGCACCACCGCGGCGCCGTGCGCGCACATCATGTCGAGCGTCACCGGCACGGTCGACGGCAAGCCGTAGATCACCTGACCCAGCGAATCGCCGACCAACAGCATGTCGCAATGCGGATCGAGCAGCTGCGCCATGCGCGCCGTATAGGCGGTCAGCATGACGAGTGGCTGTGCCGTGACGCCGTCCTGTTTGCGTTGCTGAATCGCGGGCACGGTCAGCCGCTTCATCGGCGCGGGGGTCGGATTGGCGCGACTGGTCGCGGTGTCGAGCGTGTAGGTCGTGGACATGCGCAGGGGTTTAGCCCGCTGGCACGACCTCTGCCAGACCATAGATGCATATTTTTCTTGACTCAATGTTCGTTATACATAACATTAGGTCAATCGCGGCTGACATTTCCGCCGCTGAATTTGATCATGGAGCACATCATGTCGTTTCGGGAAAAAATACACTGGGCCGCCTTTGTCGGCATGTTCGGCGCATTTGGCTGGTATTTCTGGGCTTACCCATGGGGCAGCGTTGGCGGCACGGCGGGGCTGGGTGCCACCGCGGGCATGCTGGTGCCGGTGACGATCATCATCATCGCGATCATGTCGGTCGTCGCCGCCTATCTGGCCATCCGTTACCCGAAGGATGCGCACATCAAGGAGGATGAGCGCGAACGCATGATCCACCTGCGCGGCACCCACGCCGCCTATTACCCGCTGGTGCTGGGCGTGTGGGCGAATGCCATCGCCATATTCTATCACCCGCCGCTGGCGGTGACGCTCAACATGCTGCTGGCAACGGCGGTGGTGGCAGAGCTGGTGCGCGTTGGCTGGCAGCTATGGCTCTATCGGCGGGAGGGTTGAGCCATGGCGCTGCCCTTTACCAACGCCATCCGCACTCTGCGCTTTCTGGCTGGAGAGATGACCCAGGCCGAACTGGGCGACCGTGTCGGTGTCACGCGCCAGACGATTGCCGCCATCGAACAGGGCAAATATTCGCCCAGCCTCGAGGTGGCGTTTCGCATCGCGCATGTGTTCGAAAAGCCGCTCGACGAGGTATTCAGCTGGATTGACTAACGCGGCGCGACGACGGCGCGGCTAGTCCTGTCGCTGCAAACTTTCGGCGAACATCATGGCGTTGCCGTCCGGATCATAAAAAGTCAGCAACTTGACCAGGCCGTCAATGACCCGGACCGGCCCGTCCTGTTGGACGCCGTGCGCATCGAGGTGGGCCTGCGCTGCATCTATATCCGCAACCGACCAGACATTGGTCGCCCCACCGCCCTGCGCCACTTTGTCCACCTGGCCGAGGCCGACATTGACCCCGGGCGTCGCGGTCCTCAGCTCTGCCCAGGCAATATCGTCGACACGATAGAGCAGCGCGAATCCCAGCACCCGGCCATACCAATCGATCGCACGGTCAAGGTCCGTGACCCCCATCGACGCGGTTACTTCGGGCACATAGCTGATGGCCATCGGACACCTCCCTGATTCCGACCCGACCCCAGGGCCCGAGTCGCTTGCAATATATGTCTTAAAAGTATAGTTCATTACTTATTGTGTCAATCCGACCGCAACACGAACGGGACGCCGCGCTTCGGGCTCTGTCGCGGCAGCGCTGGATGGTCCCGCTGATGGCCGCCATCGCCGGGCGCGATGGGGTCCGCACGGCCGAATTGCTGCGGGCAACGGGCGCGCCGCGCGACACATTGTCGCGAACCTTGGCCGCCGCCCAGGCCGAGGGCTGGATCACCCGCAACCCCGGGCACGGGCACCCGCTGCGCCCCGAATATCTGGCAACACCGACGGGAAAGGCCGTGGCGGCGCAGGCCGCACGCATCCGCGACGCGATGCACCGGGCCGGCGTCGCGGATGCGACGCTGTCGCGCTGGAGCCTGCCCATCCTAGGCGCATTGGCGACGGGCGATGACAGGTTCGCGGCCATCGAAAGGCGGCTTGCGGGCACGACGCCGCGCGCGTTGACCGCGGGATTGAGGGACTTGTCAGCAAAGGCGCTGATCACCCGCTCGTTGGTGGACGGGTGGCCCCCGACGACACGCTATGCGCTGACAGCGAGGGGCAAAATCCTCGCTGCGGCCTAACGCGGATGCAGCACAGATGCCGCGACGGCCGGAAAATCGGCGAACAGGCCATCGACCCCTTCGGCAATAAAGACACGCATTTCGCCGGAAAGGTCGCCGTGCGCCGCCGGATTGGCGGAGCTGCGCAAATTGGCGGGGAGGAAGACATTTTCGGCGCGAAATGTCCACGGATGCACCGCCAGCCCCGCCGCATGGGCACGGGCGACCAGCCCGGTCGACGCGCCCAAACCGCCCTCTGCATTGCGCGCAATCACCATGTCCTTGGCCGGACCAATGCCGTCGGCATAGGCAGCGATGGCGGCGAGGCCCGGTGCGTCCATCATCGCCGCATAGCTCATGTCCGGCTGGTCGGCCGGGCCGCCGCTGTCGGCCACCAGCTGGATGAGGCGGACATTGGTGCGCTGGTTGAGCGCGACCAGGTTGCCCACCTCAAACGACTGAATAAACAGCGGGTCGGCCGCCTCGCGATAGCCATAGCGGTCGAGCAGCGCGAGCAAGGGCGCCTCATGCGGCAGGCCGATCGAGGCAAAATAGCTGGGGTGTTTGGTTTCGGGATAGATGCCGATGCGCCGGCCGAGTTCTGCCTCCCGCGCCTGCACGTAACGGATAATCTCCTCAAAAGTGGGAATGGCATAGAGCCCGTCGAACCGCGTGTTGGCCGTGCGCAGTTGCGGCAACCGTTCGCGAGCACGCAGCGTCCGCAGTTCGGCGAGCGTAAAATCTTCGGTGAACCACCCCGTCATGGCGACACCGTCGATAACCCGTGTCGTCCGGCGGTCGGCAAATTCGGGATGATCGGCAACGTCGGTCGTGCCCGAAATCTCGTTTTCATGGCGCGCCACCAATATGCCGTCGCGGGTGAGGACGAGGTCGGGTTCGACAAAATCCGCCCCTTGGTCAATCGCGCGGCCATAGCTTTCCAGCGTATGTTCCGGCCGTTCGCCAGAGCTGCCGCGATGCGCGATGATGATCGGCGCTGTACCCGCCAATGTCGGCGCCTGTGCCTGTGCCATTTCCGTCCCTCCTGTCAGGAGCGCCACGGCAAGCATCGCTATGATCGCTCGCCTCATGTCAGCGTCTGTTCCCACAATATTTGATTGAATCCTACCAACAGGGCGCCCGCGCCGGTCACGACCGGCCGCTTTATCATGCTGGGGTTGGCCAGCATCAGCCGCACGGCCTTGGCAGCGTCGATCCCCGCCTTTTCTGCATCCGGCAAGGCGCGAAAAGTAGTGCCGGTACGATTGAGCAATGGCTGCCAGCCCACCTCTGCCACCCACTGGTTCAACAGACCCGCATCAACACCCTGTTTCTTGTAATCATGAAAGTCATGGGCAAGCCCGGCCGCATTGAGCCAGCTGCGCGCCTTTTTGACCGTGTCACAATTTGGAATGCCGTAAAGGGTCAGCGTCACCCTATGCCTCCTCCGACCTGTCAAGCCACCGGCCCATTGTGACAACGGGCTGCGCTTCATAACCCAGCGCCGCGTAAAAGCCGATGGCCGCATCATTGCCGTCGCGGACCATGAACTGAAGCTTTGGCGCACCGGCGCGGCGCAGCCAGCCCTCCGCCGCCGCCATCATCGCTCGCCCCAGACCGCGCCGTTGGTGGTCAGGCGCAACGGCGAGATAATAGACCCAGCCGCGGTGCCCGTCATGGCCGACCATGACGGTGGCAACCACTGCGCCGCCGGCGTCACGCGCCACCAGCACGGCGCTGGTCGCCGTCGCCAGTGCCCGGTCAAAGTCGCGGGACGGGTCGTTCCAGGGTCGGGTGAGGCCGGCCGCATGCCACAGGGCGATGACGCGTGCGGCGTCATCCGGCCCGGCTTCCCCAATGTCTGGCCCAATATCTGGCCCAATGTCTGGCCCGATGTCGGGCCCGATGTCCGGCAAGGTCTGCGCGTCAGCCCAGCGCGGCCAGTGCCGTGCCGATGCGCGTCATGATTTCATCGGTGATGAAGCCTTGCGAGAAGGGCTGCACCTGACGCAGGCTGAGCGACTTGAACTGCGGATAGGCAGGGTGCGTCGTAATGCCCGGCAGATTCGCCTCCAGCACTTCCAGCGCGCCAGGGTCGGCCGCCAGCACTTCGATCGGGGTGTCGAGGCTGAAGCGGGCTGCCGGTGCGGTCGGCGTCGTCGATTCCGCAGGCGCGGCGGGCGTGGTCGGCTGTGCCTGCATCGCGGTTGCGGACGTCGCACCCAGAGCTAGAGCGGCGAGGACGATGAATGAACGCATGGGCTATCCTTTTCGATGGGGGAGTGGAGACAATAAGGCGACGTCAGTGGCCGCATCACCGGCCGGCTGTCAATCACAGTTGCGATGGACCGCGCGGCTCAGGCGAAATGCAGCCGGCGATATTTGCCGCGGAAATAGAGCAGCGGGTCGCGGCGCGGTTCAAACCGCACCCGCAGCACCCGGCCGACGAGGATGAAATGGTCCCCGCCGGGGTGGACGGCGTCGGTTGCGCATTCAAAACTGGCGAGACTGCCCGTCAGCACCGGCGTGCCGAATTCGCCAACTTCCCAGGGTGTCGCGGCAAACCGGTCCTCCCCCTTGCCCGCGAACCGGTTTGAAGTCGGCTGTTGCCCGATCTGCAAGACATTCACGGCAAAGCGGGAGGCAGCGCGAATGGCCGGCGCACTGCCCGCACCATTGGCGATGCAGACCAGCAACAGCGGCGGATCGAGCGAGACCGAGGTAAAGCTGTTGGCGGTGAGGCCGACCGGCGCACCGTCGTCGGTCATCGCGGTGACGATGGTGACGCCGGTGGCAAAACAGCCCAGCGCATCGCGAAAGGTGCGGGCATCGCTGCCCTCGCGATATTCGGGCGCTGCCAGCGGAATGCGGCGCTCCAGAAAATCGAGCAGCACACCGTTCAGCGCCTCCGCCCCGTCGGCACCGCCCAGCTGCACCGGGCCGTCCATCGCCGCATGTTCGATGCCCGGCACCGCTGCGAGCCGTCCCTCCACGTCGGGCAGCGCACTATCGCCGCCGGTTCCGCTGACCACCGGCCGC
>CAZAWL010000041.1:0-11924 GCA_964488705.1 uncultured Sphingopyxis sp. | reverse complement strand
CGCGGGCGCTGCGATCACCTCGCTCGCGGGCCCGCTGCGCCAATGGCTGCTGGGCGGATTTGCGCCGGATCAGGCGGCGCTCAACCGCTTTTTCTCGCTGCACTATCTGCTGCCGTTCGTGATTGCGGGGGTCATCATCCTCCACGTCTGGGCGCTGCACATCCCCGGTTCGTCGAACCCGACGGGCATCGAGGTGAAGGATGAACAGGACACGGTGCCGTTCCACCCCTATTACACGGCCAAGGACGGGTTCGGCCTGTGCATCTTCCTCATCCTGTTCTGCGCAGCGGTGTTCTTTTTCCCCAACCTGATGGGTCACCCCGACAATTATATCGCGGCCAACCCGCTATCGACGCCGGCGCACATCGTGCCCGAATGGTATTTCTGGCCATTTTACGCGATCCTGCGCGCCTTTACCGGCAACTTCCTCGGCATTGATGCAAAGCTGTGGGGCGTCATCGCGATGTTCGCGTCGATCGCGCTGCTGTTTTTCCTGCCTTGGCTCGACCGCTCGCCGGTGCGTTCGGCAACCTACCGGCCGCTCTACCGGAAATTCTTCTGGGTGTTGTTGGCCGATATTGCGTTGCTCGGCGTGTGCGGTGTGATGCCGGCCGAACAGCCCTGGATCATCCTCAGCCAGATTGGTGCGCTCTATTATTTCGCGCACTTCCTCATCATCGTCCCGATCATCAGCCGTATCGAACAGCCTGATCCGTTGCCGATGTCGATCACCGAAGCCGTTCTGGGCAAGCCGGGTGCAAGCGCACCGGCCGCAGCCTGACAGGGGTAAGCACCATGGTTCGCATTTTCGCATTCCTCGCCGGCCTCGGCTTTGTTTCGGCGCTGCTCTGGTCGATGCTGACGACGCCGTTGACGCGCGAAGTCGCCGCGTCGGCCGCCTTTGTCGAAAGTCATCATGAGCTCGATTTGCCGAGCAACGGGCCCTTTGGCCATTTCGACCGGGTCCAGCTGCAGCGCGGCTTGCGCGTGTATAAGGAAGTGTGCGCCGCGTGCCACGGGCTGAGCCAGGTGCGCTTTGGCTCGCTCGAGGCGCTGGGTTATGACGAAAACCAGATCAAGGCGCTGGCCGCCGAATTCCAGGTGCCGTCGATCAACCCCGATACCGGTGAAGCGGCGACGCGTGCGGCGCTGCCGTCCGACCATTTCCCGTCACCCTATGCCAATGAAGTGGCGGCGCGTGCGGCCAATGGTGGTGCCTACCCGCCCGACCTGTCGCTGATCACAAAGGCGCGGCACGGCGGCGCGGCCTATGTCCATGCGCTGTTGATGGGCTATGAAAATCCGCCCGCCAACCTGCCCGCGTCGTTGCGCCCGGGGGTCGGCCTCTATTACAATCCGGCCTTCCCCAACCTCAACATCGCGATGCCGCCGCCGATCACGGCCGACGGACAGGTCACCTATGATGACGGTACGACCGCGACGCGTGACCAAATGTCGACCGATGTCTCGGCCTTCCTCGTCTGGGCTGCGGAGCCGGAACTGGCGACCCGTCATGCCATCGGCTGGACGGTGCTGATCTTCCTGCTCGTGCTGACGGTGCTCAGCTATATGTCCTATCGCGCCATCTGGGCGGACAAGAAGGGGCATTGACGGGACCGGCAATGGGCGGGACGCCGGCTGGCGACCCGCGCCTTGACCGGGTGGCGGCGGCGATCCGGTTGATTGCTGATTTTCCGCTGCCGGGCATCCAGTTTCGCGACATCACGACGCTGATCGGTGACCCCGCTGCCTTTGCCGACAGTGTGGCGTTGCTGACGGACGTCGCGCGTGCGCGTCAGCCCGATGTCATCGTCGCGGTGGAGGCGCGGGGGTTCCTGTTCGGCGCGCCATTGGCGTTGGCGCTGGGGCTGCCGCTGGTGCCGGTGCGCAAACCGGGCAAGCTGCCCGCCGACACCCATGCGATCGACTATGGCCTCGAATATGGGCGGGACCGGTTGGAACTGCACGTCGACGCGCTGACACCGGGTGCGCGCGCGCTGCTGGTCGATGACTTGCTCGCGACCGGGGGCACGATTGGTGCAGCCGCCGCGTTGGTCCGGCGCGTCGGTGCCAGCGTCGCCGGAGCGTTGTTCCTCATCGAACTGGGCGAGCTTGGCGGGCGTGCAGCGCTCTGCGCAGATGGGGTCGCGGTAGACTCGCTGCTGCGTTACTGATGCCCGCCGCTTAAAATGGCAGCCAGCGCTGCCGCCGCGAAAATTTCATATAGCCGACATTGACCCCCAGCCGGGCACCGACGCCGAGCCGGATAGGGATGAGCACGATGTCGCCACGCCGCAAATAGGAGGCGTTGAACCCGCCGACCAGATAGGCGGCACCCTCCCCGGCCGGGATGCGGTGATAAAGGTCGGCGGTGTCATGCAGGTTGTAGACGAGGACGAAGGTATTGCCGGCGTTCGCGCCAGCATCGAAACCAACCGACGGGCCGGTCCAGTACACCGGCTGGGTGCCTTCGATCCGGTGGTGCAAAGTGCCCGACCCATAGCGCAAGCCAAAGACAAAGGCCCCGCCTGCTTCGCGTCCGACAATATAGCCATTGGGCTCACCCTGTTCGCGCAGAACATCCTCGATGATCCGGGCCAGCCCCTCGGCCCCGCGGCCGAACACCCCCTCTGCCGCGCCAATCAGATCATCCTGACGATAGGTTTGCCCCTCGGCGGATGCCGCCTCGGTGCTCGACGGCGCGCTGGCCGGTGGCACCGCAGTCCCGTCTTGACCGGGCGCAGCGGCGGACGGGTCGAGGCCCTCCGTCGTCGGTGCGGATGGCGGCGTGGCGGGCGGTCGCGCCGGCTGGTCGAGGTCGGCGTCGATCACATCATTGGGGTCGACCGATCGCACCTGCGCCATGGCGGGGCCGGTGGCCATGACGCACAGCGCCATCATCAGCATGGCGAATGTCTGGCCAATGCCGGGGGCCGGTCGGTTGCTGTGGCGTCCAGCCATGTGCGTCATCCCTGTATCCTGCGTGGCCCGACGGATGGCGGGCGCAACCGCACTGCGAATATCATGAATCGACAAGCTGTCGGTGTAATGAACCACGCGATGAGTTGAGTCGATTTCACGGCCAATGGAGTCGTGGGGGTGCCGGACAGGCACGCGCCGCGGCCGCGGATGGCGACCGACGCCGACAATGTCCGCAACGCGTTGACAGGCCGCAGGCTCGCCCCTAGGGAAACGCGGCGCGGAGACGTGGGTGAGTGGCTGAAACCAACGGTTTGCTAAACCGTCGTACTGTGAATACGGTACCGAGGGTTCGAATCCCTCCGTCTCCGCCAGCTTGCAGCATCCACATTTTTCGATAGAGCGATGTGCGGTGCCGCACGCATGTCGGCGGCGACAGTGTGAAGGACGCTCATGCCCTCAGGTCTCGTTGCGCTGCTCGACGACGTCGTCGGCATTACCAAATTGGCGGCGGCATCGCTCGACGACATCGGCGCGGCTGCGGGAAAGGCCGGCGCAAAGGCTGCCGGTGTGGTCGTCGACGATGCGGCGGTGACGCCCCGCTATGTCACCAATTTCCACCCCGACCGCGAACTGCCGATCATCGCAAAGATCGCCAAAGGGTCATTGTTCAACAAGCTGGTGATCCTGTTGCCGGTGGCGCTGTTGCTCAGCGCCTTTGCGCCTTGGGCCATCACGCCGCTGTTGATGCTGGGCGGCGCCTTTTTGTGCTTTGAAGGCGCTGAAAAGGTCATGGAGGCATGGCACGGCGACCATAGCGAACAGGATGTGCCGGCCTTTGAAGAGCCGGCAGCAGCCGAAGCCGCCAAGGTCAAGGGTGCCATCCGCACCGATTTCATCCTGTCGGCCGAAATCATGGCGATCGCGCTCGCCGAAGTGGCCGACCAGTCGCTGGCGATGCAGGCGGCGGCACTGGCGCTGGTTGCCGTCGCGATAACCGCCCTGGTCTATGGTGCGGTCGGCATGATCGTGAAAATGGATGATGTCGGCCTGTCGCTGGCCCAGCGCGGCTCGCGCGCTGTCCGGACGCTTGGCCGCGCACTGGTGCGGGGCATGCCGATCGTGATGTCGTCGCTGTCGGTCATCGGCACGGCGGCCATGCTGTGGGTCGGCGGCCAGATATTCGTCCACGGCATGGAAGTGCTGCACATCAGCGAACCGGCGCATAGTTTCCACGGCTGGGCGCACGCCGCCGCGGGCATTGCGGGGCCGCTGGGCGGCGCTGTCGAATGGCTGGTCAATGCCGCGCTGGCGGGCCTGTTCGGTCTGGTGCTGGGGGTCATCATCGCCTTTGTCATCCACGCGGTCGCACGCGTGAGGCGACCGGCATCGGCATGACCATCATCGTGCAATTATGCGGCAGGCTGGCCGACGTAGCAGGGTGCGAGCTGCGCATCGAAGATGATGCCGCCATCCACTCGATCACCGATCTGCGTCATGCGATAGCCAGTGCCCATCCCGGGCTCGCTGCCGACATGATGAGCCACCGTGTCCACGCCTGTGTCGATGACCAGATCGTGCGCGACACGCGGATCATCGGTGCCGGGGCGACGGTCGCTTTCTTTCCGCCGCTGTCGGGGGGCTAGTGGCCATGTGGCGGTATTGGATATCAGGACTTTTCGTCGCTGCGGCCGTGGCGACGATGGTGGCGCTGGGCCTGTGGCAACTGCAGCGCTCCGATGAAAAGGCACAGCTGCGCGCCCGCTACGCCGCCAATCAATTGCTCGCGCCGGTCGCGCTGGCGTCGGTTGATGCGGGTGATCCGGCCAACTTGTTTCGACGGGTGACGGCGGATTGCCGTGCACCGCAGCGGATCGACATTGATGCCGGGCGGGCGCAGGGCGACGGCGCGTCGGGATGGCGCAATATCGCCACCTGTGCTGTCACGCCCGGGATGCCGCAATTGCTGGTGGATATCGGCGTGTCGGCCGGACCAGAGGGGATTGGGCGTTGGGCGGGCGGGCCGGTCAGCGGTGTACTTGTCACCGAACCGCAACGCCATGGTGTGCTGGCGCGGCTATTGTCCGACCTGCCGCCGCTGCGCCCGATGATCGTCGCCACACAGCCCGCACCGGGCCTGTCGGCGTCGCTGGCACCCGACCCCGCCTCTCTGCCCGACGACCATATCAGCTATGCCATCCAATGGTTCATCTTTGCCTTTGCCGCGGCCGCCATTTACGGGCTGGCACTGCGGCAGCGATTGCGTGCGCGGGTGGTTGCGGATGTCGCATCCAGCGATTAGGCGCAGGCACCATGCTCTATCAATCCACTCGCGGCGGCGGCGCCCCGATCGACTTTCGCGCCGCGACGCTGGCCGGTCTGGCGCCTGATGGCGGGCTCTATGTGCCGGTACAATGGCCACGGTTCGACCCGTCCGATATCCGCGACCTCGCCGGGTGCGACTATGCCGAGACGGCGGCACGGATATTGGCGCCGCTGGTCGGGGACTGCCTGTCGGCGGACGAACTGCGCGGACTGACACGTGCCGCCTATGCCCGATTTGCGCATGATGCCGTGACGCCGCTCGTCCAGCTGGATGGCCGACACTGGATGCTGGAGCTGTTCCACGGCCCGACGCTGGCATTCAAGGATGTGGCGTTGCAGCTGCTCGGACTGTTGTTCGAACGGTTTCTGACGGGCAGCGACCGGCGATTGACAATCGTCGGCGCGACGTCGGGTGACACCGGGTCGGCGGCGATAGACGCGGTTGCGGACCGCGCCAACATTGCCATCGTCATGCTGCACCCGCACGGCCGCGTTTCCGACGTGCAGCGGCGACAGATGACGACAGTCGATGCCGCCAACGTCCATAATGTCGCGATCGACGGCAGTTTCGATGACGCCCAGGCGATGGTCAAGCGCATGTTCGGCGACCCGACAGTGACAGGCCAGCGGACCTTGTCAGCGGTCAATTCGATCAACTGGGCGCGACTCGCGGCGCAGGTCGTTTATTATTTCCATGCCGCTGTGCGGTTGGGCGCCCCCGATCGCGCCGTCGCATTCAGCGTGCCGACCGGCAATTTCGGGGATGTGTTCGCGGGCTATGTCGCGGCGCAAATGGGCCTGCCGGTTGCACGGCTGGTCGTCGCGACCAATGTCAACGACATCCTCCACCGGGCGCTGAGCACGGGCGACTATAGCGCCGGGACGGTGGTGCCGACCGATACGCCGAGCAGGGACATCCAGGGCAGTTCCAATTTCGAACGGCTGCTGTTCGATGTTGGCGGGCGCGACGGGGCGGCCATGGCGCAGCAGATGCGCGGCTTTGACGAGGCGCGGGCGATGTCCCTGACCAACAGCCAGCGCAGCGGTGCGGCCCGGTTGATGACCAGCGCACGGATCGATGCCGGACAGATGGCCGACGCGATGCGCTGGGCGTGGGACCGGTGTGGCCAATTGATCGACCCGCATACGGCGGTGGCATTGGCTGCGGCGCGGCAGGACGGGCTCGACCCCGCAACGCCGATGGTGACATTGGCGACCGCGCACGCCGCCAAGTTCGGCCCCGCTGTGGAGCGTGCCACTGGTGTGGCGCCGGTGCTGCCGGCGCGGCTCGGGGCGACGCTCGACCGGGCGGAACGCTGTACCCGCCTGCCTGCGGATTATAATGCCGTTCGCGACTTTGTGCTGGACGTTACCGCCCCATGACGCGGGCGCGGCCATTGCTGACCATGACCGCGACCGGGTGGGACGATTTCGCCCTGATCGACAGCGGGGACGGGCGCAAACTCGAACGGTACGGGCCCTATCGTTTTATCAGGCCAGAACCGCAGGCGCTGTGGGCCCCGGCCCAGTCCGATTGGTCCGCCGATGGCGAATTCGTGCCCGCGTCCGACGATGATGGCGGCGGGCGCTGGTATTATGAGCGCCCCGTCCCGGCCGACGGCTGGCCGCTGGCGTGGGACAATGTCCGGTTCGTCGGCCATTGCACGCCATTTCGTCACCTCGGCTTTTTTCCCGACATGGCGCCGGTGTGGTGCTGGCTGCGTGAACAGGTGGCGGGGTGCGCGGCCCCGCAAATGCTCAACCTGTTTGGCTATACCGGCGTCGGCAGCCTGGCGATGGCGGGGGCAGGCGCAGAGGTCGTTCACGTCGATGCGTCGAAAAAGGCGGTGGCTCAGGCGCGCGCCAATGCCGCACTGTCGGGCATGGAGGCGGCCCCAATCCGCTGGATCGTCGATGATGCCGTCAAATTTACCGCCCGCGAAGTGCGCCGCGGGCGCCGCTATGATGCGATATTGCTCGACCCGCCCAAGTTCGGTCGCGGCCCCGACGGGGAGACATGGCGGCTGGAGGATGATCTGCCCGGACTGATCGCGCATTGCCGTCAATTGCTCGATAGCGAATCGCGGGCGCTGTTCCTCACCGTCTATGCGGTGCGCATGTCGGCGCTGGCACTGCGCGAAATGCTGACACAGGCGCTCGCCGATCTGGGCGGTATTGTCGAAGCGGGTGAACTCGCCATTGTCGAGGAGGCGCGGGGGTTGGAGCTGCCGACCGCCATTTGGGCACGGTGGAGCCGCGGCTGAATTTAGGCTTCGCGTGCGGCGCGCAACGCCGCGCCAGCGGCAAAGGGCGTGATCGCAACCAGCATCAGGCTCGTCGCGGCAAGGTAAAGCATGGCGCCGCGACCCGCCGGGTCGAGCGCGCCGGCACCAAAAATCAGCACCGGCACCGCCAGCGGCAGCATCAACAACCCGCCCAGCGCGCTGGTGGCGCGGCTGCCCAGCATGATCGCAGCGATGATGACAGACAGGCCGGCTAGCGCGGGGATGGCGATGGACAGGCTGAGGAGCAGCCGTTCGAGCTGCGCCATATCGAGATTCAGCAGCGCCGCCGCAGGCAGCGTCGCCAGCAGGATCGGGACGCCAAATCCCAGCGCATGGGCGACCAGTTTGGCCATCGCGATGCTTTCGTCCGCCATGCCGCGCAGCACCAGCTGGTCGAGCACACCGGCGTCGCGGTCGGGCGTGAACAGGCGGTCGATGGGCAACAGCGCCGCCAGCAGCGCGCCGACCCACATCATCCCGCCGCCGGTCCGGGCCAGCAGTGCCGCATCCGGCCCCACCGCAAAGGGGTAGAGCGTCGCCACCAGCAGGAAGAATGCCACGGGCAAGGCATATTGGCCGCTGCGCCATTCGCGGCCAAGATCGCGGCGGACAAGGGCGGACCAGCCGCTCAAGGCACAAAATCCGCCAACGGCAATTGTCCGAGGTCGGGTAGCGACAGGCTGTGGTGCGAGGCCAGGATGACGGTTCCGCCATCGGCGCGATGGTCGGCGATGCAGGCGACCAGCCGGTCAACCCCGTCGCTGTCGAGGCCGTTCATGGGTTCGTCGAGCAACCACAGCCGGGCGCGCTGGACGATCAGCCTGGCAAGCGCTGCGCGCTTGCGCTGACCGGTTGAAAACATGCGGGGCGGCACCTGTGCCAGCGCGGCGAGGCCGACCCGGTCGAGCGCCGCCATGACATCGCCGGCCGTGGCGCCCCCCGTCGCGCCGTCTATGCTCGCCCAAAAGCCGAGCGCGTCGATGAGCGGCCGGTCGCGGTCGAGTGCGGTCGTTTCGTCGAGCAGCGCGATAGGCGCCTCGGCCTCCACCGTGCCACTGGCGGGCGGGAGCAGGCCGGCGATGATCCTGAGCAGGCTCGATTTGCCAATGCCGTTACTGCCGGTGATGTGGAGCGCGTCACCGCCCGAAAGGGTGAATGTCAGCCCCCGCCACAACAACCGTCCGCCGCGCGCGCAGGCGAGATCTTGGCATTGGCAGGTGACGTGCGGCATGGCATTGCTTCATACCGGCCATCGGGCCGCCGACAAGGGAATAAGGACGATCGCAATGGTTGAACGGCTGGACGCAGCGGCACAGGATGCGTTGTTGGCGGCGCACCCCGACTGGTCGTTAAGCGCGGACGGGCTGGGGATCGACCGCGAATGCCGCTTTGCCGATTTCAGCGCGGCCTTTGCCTTTATGACGCGGGTCGCGATGCTGGCAGAAGTGATGGACCATCACCCCGAATGGTCGAACGTCTATAATCGGGTATCGATCCACCTCACCACGCATGACGCAGGCGGGTTGTCCGCCCGCGACGCGCGGATGGCAGCGGCGATCGACGCCTTGCTCTGACCGCCCGGCGTTACTGGCTGCCGAGCAGAGCGGCCGCGTTGGTTCGTGCCTTCATCCGTTTGCGCAAACGGCCCGGCATCCAGCGCATGGCAAAGGCGAGTTGCTGCGCTGTCTTGCCCACCGGCGTATGGACCTTTTCGCCATGCACCGCATCCCACACCGCCTGCGCCACCCGTTCCACAGGGGTGAATTCGAGCCCCGCCGCCATGACCCGGTCGCGGCTCGTCTGATTTGACCCGGGGATCACCCGGTTGAGCAACGGCGTGTCGATAAAGCCCGGCATGATGTCGCGGACAATGATTCCCTGGTCGGCAAATTCGATGTCGAGCGCCTCTGTGAGGGCGCGTACCGCAAATTTCGTCGCGGAATAGACCGCTAATCCCGCCGACCCGTAAAAACCGGACGCCGAACCGGTGTTGACGATGGCGCTGCCCGGCGTCGCGCGCAAATGCGGCAGCGCGGCATAGATGCCGTTCACGACACCGCGAAAATTGATGTCGATAACACGGTCGGCCTCGACCGGGTCGAGTTCATCCCACTTGCCGCCGGACCCGATCCCCGCATTGTTGAACAACAGGTCGAGCCGGCCGCCGCTGATCTGTGTAAATGCTGTCAGCGCGGCGTCCCATTGCGCCCGGTCGCGGACATCGAGTGGATGCGCGCTGCACAGCCCGGCGGGCAGCATCGCCGCGGTCTGGTCCATCCCGGCCGGGTTGATGTCGCCAATGCCGACCAGCCATCCCTTGCCGGCGAACAGCCGGGCTGTCGCCTGGCCGATGCCGCTGCCGCCGCCGCTGATGAAAATCGCCTTGCGTTCACCCATCACTCGCTGCTCCCTGTTCACCCGCGGGCGTTTGCAGCCACCCTCCGTTCATACCGACAGGCTTGTCAATAGCGCTGCCATCTTGGCATCGCCGATATCGCTGGCTAGATGGGGTGCGACCATGCGTTTCCTCCTCTCGTTCCTCGCGCTGATTGCGCTCAGCTGCACCGCCGCCCCGGCCGCCGCCGAAGTCGTCGTGACATTCTGGAGCCACAGCCGCGACCAGAATTATCCGCACGCTTTTCTGACCATGCGCGGGCGGATTGATGCGACGGGGGAGGCTGTGGACACCAATATCGGTTTTACCGCGCGGAACGCGTCGCCGATGGTGCTGCTGGGGTCGGTAGCGGGGGAGATGGAGGTGCTGTCCGCCGGCTATGTCGCGCGCGCCACATCGCGACCGCACTTTGCGTTGCGGCTGACGGATGCACAATATGCGCGGCTGACCAGTTTCATTGCCACCTGGGGCGCGCAGCGTCAGCCCAATTACAACCTGAACCGGCGCAATTGCGTGCATTTCATCATGGAGGCGGCGGCGCTGCTGGGCCTGTCGGTGAACCGGCAGAGCGCCCATTTCCGCCAGCCGACCGATTTCCTGAACGAGGTGATGCGGCTCAACCCGCATTTGACCCCGGCCAGCCGCTGACGACTGGTCAGATCACCTCGCTTTGATAGGCGTGCCAGGAAAATATGGCGACGGCGCCGCGATGCGGCCGCCAGCCCTCGGCAATGGTCCGTACCGCCTTTTCCGATGGGCGCGCGTCGAGCCGTTTGATGCGGCCAACAGCTTCCTGCACCGCCAGGTCGCCGGCAGGCCAGATGTCGCCGCGTCCCTCCGCAAATAACAGATAGATTTCGGCCGACCACCGGCCGATGCCCTTTACCCGGGTCAATAGCGCGATCGCCTCTTCATCATCGGCGGGCAGGTTGTCGAGCACCAACTCCCCCGACAGGATCAGTTCGGCCAGGCTGCGGGCATAACCCTGTTTCTGCCGGGACAGGCCGCAGGCACGCAGCGCGTCGAACGACGCGAGCGACAGCGCAGTGGCCGGACAGCCATCACCCAGCTCCGCCTCCAGCCGGTTCCAGACCGCCTGGGCCGCCTTTGCACTGACTTGTTGACCGACAATGGTCCGCAGCATCGTGGCATAGCCGCGTTCGCGGATTCGCGGTTCGGGGTAACCGACCGCTGCCAGAGCGCGCGCCATGTCGGCATCCCCTCCCGCGACGGCATTGAGCGATGCTTGCAACTGTGCGGCGGACAATCCCATATGCTGCCTTTCCATTCGCGGCTTGATTCGCCGCCCCCGACTTTGCATAGGCGCAGGCGCGGCCCAGCAGGACATCTGTGTTTCTTGCGCGCAAAACCGGTCAGGGGAAAGCATTTATGGCGACGTTGGTGGTTGTCACACGTGATGGCAGGGAACGGGCGATTACCGCCGACCCGGCGTTGAGCGTGATGGAAAATATCCGTGATGCGGGCTTCGACGAATTATTGGCGCTTTGCGGCGGCTGCTGTTCGTGCGCCACCTGCCATGTCTATGTCGACAGTGATTTTGCCGATGCGCTGCCGCCGGTCAGCGCCGATGAAGACGACCTGTTGAACAGCAGCGACCATCGCACCGGCGCGTCGCGCCTGTCGTGCCAGATCCCCTTTTCCGAGGCGCTCGACGGCCTGCGCGTCACCATCGCGCCGGAGGATTAGGCTCGGGCCCCTAGCCCGCCCGCGCCTGCGCCGCCGCGTAAAGCGCAATGGCTGCGGCATTGGACACGTTGAGGCTTTCCATACGGTTGCTGATCGGCAAGCGTGCCAGCTGGTCGCAATGCTCGGCGGTGTTGGGGCGCATGCCCGCGCCCTCCGCGCCCAGCACCAGTGCGGGGCGGACATTGGTGACGGCCCCAGCGATGGTATCGCGCGCGTCCCCGGAGAGGCCGACGCGCCAGTAATTCCCCTCTGCCAATTCATCGAGCGCGCGGGCGAGGTTGACGACGCGCACC
>CAZAWL010000040.1:0-12085 GCA_964488705.1 uncultured Sphingopyxis sp. | reverse complement strand
GTGTCACCGATCACGAAAATCTCGGGATGGTCCGGTGCGCGCAACTCGGGACAGGTTGGCACGCGGCCTGACCGGTCGGGTCGCAGGCCGAGCCAGCGTGCGGCAGGCGATGCGACGACGCCCGCTGCCCAGACGATGGTCGAGGCCGGGACAAATTCCTCCATGATTTGGACGCCATGGTCATGGATGTTGGTGATGCGGATGCCCAGCCGCACCTCTACCCCCATGCCCTCCAGCGCTTTGCGCGCCTTGGCGGAGAGATGTTCGGGAAAGGATTTGAGCAGCCGGTCACCCGAATCGACCAGGATGACCTTGGAACAATGCGGGGTGATGTGTCGAAATTCGCGCGACACGGAGCGGCGCGCCAGCTCGGCGATCGCCCCGGCCATTTCGACGCCGGTCGGACCGCCGCCGATGATAACAAAGGTCAGCAACGCGTCGCGACGGGCCTTGTCGGTTTCGACCTCTGCCCGCTCGAGCGCGATCAACACTTCGCGGCGGATTTGTGTGGCGTCGTCGATGGTCTTGAGGCCGGGTGCTTCGGCTTCCCAATGGTCGTTACCGAAATAGGAGTGGCGCGCACCGGTGGCGAGGATCAGCCAGTCATAGCTGCGCTCGCCGCCGTCCTCCAACTGCACCACGCGGCGATCGCAATCCACGCCTTCGACCGCATCGAGCACGACAGAAACATTGGTCGCGCTGCGCATGATCGAACGGATGGGCTGGGCAATGTCCGCGGGCGACAGGGCGGCGGTCGCCACCTGGTAGAGCAGCGGCTGGAACAGATGGTGGTTCTGTCGGTCGATCAGCGTCACGTCGACCGGCGCGTGGGCGAGCCGTTTGGCCGCCGCCAGCCCACCAAAACCCGCACCGACAATCACGATTTGAGGGCGCGTTGCTCTATTATCTTGCACCATGTTGGCCTCCCCGCCGCTTATCGCAGCTCGCTGTGTCGTTCGCTCGTCGGCCAGCAGAGGTTACAGCGCATGACGCAGCGACACTACCGCCGGCGCCGGGCGTCAAGGGGCGGCGGTGCAATCGGCGACAATTTCCTCGTTGGGCTGGTCGGGCAACAAGGTGGAGATAGCGGTTTCGCGGCGGTTCAGGGTGGCCAGCTGTTCCGGGTCGGCGGTGCAGCCCTGTACCTCCACCGCAGCGCGCTGGCGGCGTAGCCCCTCCATCGCGTCGAGCGGCAACAGATAACGCCTGGTCACCGACTGTCGGCGCACGGGGTCATAGCTGATGCGGGTCACCGTTGCGTCCTGGTTAGGCACCAGCGTGCGGCTCCAACTGCCGTCGGGACCGCGCACATATTGGGTGCGGCCGTTGACGCACCCCTGCGGCGAGATGTCGAGGCTGGTCTCGCTGGTCGCCGACACGGTTATCCGCCCGCGGCTTTGATCGACGGTGCAGGCCATCGCGCCGTAGCTCTCCGCCGGTGTTGCCGCCGCTGCCGGTGCCGGATTGTCGTTCGTGCGTTGGGAGGAGAGGATATCGGCGGCATCCGGACGCAGCAAAAAGATGATGATTGATCCCAGCGTCAATAGCACGCCGCCGATGATCGCGCCGCGCCGTTCGCGCTGCCGGTTCTGGATCTGATAAAAAAGGGAGGCGGATCCGCACAATATAGCGATGCCGAACAACGCAAAGGCCAGCGCCATGAAGTTTTCGCTGCGCCGCTGCGCCCCGGCCCGCAGCTGTTCCAGCCGCTGGGCCGCCTCGATGGCTCGCGCGCCGCGGGCGGCCTGTGCAGCTTCGGCGGCGATGCGCTGTTCCTCGGCCGTCAGCGCTTGGGCGCGCGCGGCGGCGGCCTCTGCGGTCAGACAGGCAATATTGGTCGTCTGAACCGCCTGTCCCGCTTCGCGCAAAAACGCCGCCAATTCGTCGGCGCTGACTGCAAAGGAAAATGGCGAATCGCCGTCGTCGGCCCGACTGATGGCGTTGTTGACGCCGACCACCCGGCCACAGCGATCGACCAGCGGTCCGCCGCTGTTGCCGCGCGCAATATCGGCGTCATGGACGACGGTTCGGGTGCCGCCAATGCTGGACAGGGAGGAGATGATGCCGTCCGACGCGACGGGGGAGGATGGCCGGATGAAGTCGTTCATGTTTCGCGCGGTGGCGAGGTCGACATTGCCGGGATAGCCCAGCGCATAGACGGTGTCGCGCTGTCGTGGCTGGCCGGCATAGAGGCTGGCGGGCGGGACGCGGCCCTGAATGATTTCGACCAGCGCCAGGTCGCGTCGCCGGTCGATCCGGATGAGACGGCCGGGATAGGACCGGCTGCCCTCGCTCGGGACGATGCCGATGACGACATTGTCGGGATATTCGGCGGCGTCGCCAACAACATGGGCGTTGGTCACGATACGGTTGGGGGCGACGGCAAAGCCGCTGCCATGGCCAAAGCCCACGACCTCTCCACGGACGATGGCGACGGTTACTACGCGCACCACGCTGCGTTCGGTGGCTTCGACATCGTCGATACGCTGCGGCGGCGGGGCTGCGGCGACCGGCGGGGACGCTGCTGGCGCCGATTTGGCAGGCTGGGCGCTGCCGCCCAACGCCGTGACCGAAGCAGCCAGCAACAGCAGCACGCCCCAGATTAGGGTAGACCAGACGCGCTGCGGGGTCGGTAGGGACAGCATGCCACCGTGCCTAGCCAATCCTGTTTTGAAAGCAAGCGGCGGGACGCACTGCCTGCGCCATTGCGGCAGAGGAAGTGGCGAAAGGAATTGCCCATGACATATCGCATCTCCGGCCTGTCCCCTGCGGACTTTGCCCATCTGTTCACCCTGGATGATGTCGCGCTGGCGGCAAAGGGCGCGCGCCGTGTCACCGCCAGCGGCCCCGGCTTTCCATGTCGTATCAGCCTGACCGATGCGGCGGCGGGGGACAGGTTGATCCTGTGTCACCATGTCAGCCACGACGTGACCACGCCCTATCGCAGCGCCTATGCCATCTATGTCGGCGAAGGGGCGGTGCAGGGGCATTATGTCGACGAACCCGCGCCGGTGATGCGCAACCGGCCGATGGGCCTGCGCGGTTTTGACAGCAATGCCATGCTCGCGGACGCGCGCCTCGCGGCGCCGGGGGACGCCGATGCCGCTATTCGTGCGTTGTTCGATAACCCTGCCATCGCCTATATAGATGCGCACAATGCCGCGCATGGCTGCTTTGCAGCGCGAATCGAAAGGCATAGCCATGCTGGATACTGACGACGCCAAATGGGACGCGGTACTGCGCCGCGACCGGGCCATGGATGGCCGGTTCGTGACCGGCGTTCTCACCACGGGCATTTATTGCCGCCCATCGTGCGCGGCGCGGCACCCGGCGCGACACAATGTCCGTTTCTTTGCGGATGGTGCGGCGGCGCGAGCCGCAGGGTTGCGTCCGTGCAAACGCTGTCTGCCCGACGATGTCGCGCGTGACGAAACGGCAGTTCTGGAAGCAATCAAGGCCATCCAGGCGAGCGAAGAGCCGCTCGCTCTGGCCGATCTGGCCCGGCGGACAGGCTATTCGCCGACGCATTTCCAGCGTGTGTTTTCGCGCCATACCGGCCTGTCGCCGGCGGCCTATGCCCGTGCCCTGCGCGCCGAACGTGCGCGACACGCGCTGGCCGGGGCACACCGTGTCACCGACGCGATTTATGATGCGGGCTATTCTGCACCCTCCCGATTTTATGCGGAACAGGATGGACGCCTCGGCATGGCGCCGTCGGCATGGCGCCACGGCGGCCGGGGTGTCACCATTCACTGGGCGGTGACGTCGACCAGCCTTGGCCCCATGCTCGTCGCGGCAACCGACAAGGGGGTCTGCCGCCTCAGCTTTGGAGAGGACCGCGACGCGCTGGACGCCCGCTTTCCGAATGCGACACTGGTGGCCGGGGGGACAGAGTTCCAAAAGCTGCTGGCGGACGTTGTCGCCGCGGTCGAGGCGCCGGCCAACGGGTTCGACCATATTCCGATCGACGTGAAAGGCACCGCATTTCAGGAAGCGGTGTGGCGCGAACTGCGCCGTATTCCGGCAGGAGAGACGCGCAGCTACTCTCAGATCGCCGCAGCCGTCGGCAGACCCAGGGCCGTGCGCGCGGCAGGTTCCGCCAATGGTGCCAACAATGTCGCGGTGTTGATCCCCTGCCACAGGGTGGTACGCGGCGATGGCACGCTCGGTGGCTATGCTTATGGGCTGGACCGCAAGGTCGCGCTTTTGGACAGGGAAAAACAATGACCGATCATGTTGCCGCGTTTCGCGCACTTCACATCCCGGGTGACCCGCTCATCCTCTTCAACATCTGGGACGCGGGCAGTGCGCGAGCGGTGGAGGCGGCCGGTGCAAGGGCCATCGCCACCGGCAGCTATGGCGTCGCAGAGGCGCAGGGGCTCAAGGATGGGGAGGCGTTCGGTCTGGACGACGCGCTCACCAACCTGCGCCGCATCGTCGCATCCGTGGCCGTCCCCGTCACACTCGACATGGAATCGGGCTATGGTGCCGACCCGTCGGCGGTGCGGTCGTCGGTCGCAATGGCAGCAGAGACCGGTGCATCGGGCATCAATATGGAAGACCGGATGCCCGGCGCGACCGCGTTGAACGACGTCGCCACCCAGTGCGCGCGCATCCGCGCCGCCGCCGACAGCGGCCTGTTCGTCAACGCCCGATGCGACATGTTTCGTGGCCAGCCGGCCGACAGCCATGGGCCGGAGCTGACGCGCGCCGTGCTCGACCGCGCCAGCGCCTATGCCGACAGCGGGGCGAGCGGCCTGTTCGTGCCCTTTACCACCAACCGTCGCTGCATTGCGGACATTTGCGCGGCCTCACCCATCCCGGTGAACATCATCTGGACACCGGCGTCGGCGGGCGGCTTTGCCAGCGCCGCGGAACTTGCCGACCTTGGGGTGGCCCGCATCAGTCACGGCCATCGGCCATGGGCGGCGGCGATGCAATGGCTCGAAAAACAGGCGGGAGGTGTGTTCGCAGGTGGCGCGCCGGGCTATGATGCGGGGTGATGGGTCGGCGATGTTTATTCGTCTGCCACCACGAACTCGGGTGCCGGAACGTAGCGTGGTAAGTCTCCCTCCGCCCCCGATTCCACCCATTGCATGAGTGTCAACGCATAAGCCTGCTGGGCTGACTGGTGCGGGGCATAGGCCAGCGGCACGAGCAGCGTGCGCGCTACCTCAAGCCGACGTTCTCGCGGAAACTGATCGCCGGATAATAGTGTAAGCACGGCTGTCATACGCAGGCTATCGATCTGGGGAACGAGTTCGGTCGCGCGAATCCACGCCTGTACCGTTGACAAAACATTGTCTTGCCGGAGCAGCGCAAAGCTCTCCGCAAAGCCGAGCAGCGCAACCGGGTCATTCGGGTCGGCACGGTTGGCGGCAATGATCGGACGGCGCAGTGCCGATGCTTCGGTAGCGGTGATGGGCGCGTCGTCCTCGCTGCGGGCATGGATGGCAGCGCGCGCGCGAAGAATCGTGGCAGCCCGATCATCCGGCACCGCCGCCAGTACGCTGTCAGCTGCGGCGATGGCCTCGGGCCATTTGTCGAATTCGAAATAGGCGTTGGCGCGCAACATGTTCACCGCCGCATCGTTGGGGAACCTTGCATGGACCTGATCAAGGCGAGACAGGAAATCTGCCTGTTCCTCCTCGTCCATACCCGACCGGCTCAACAGCGACAGTTGGACGATAGCGGCTTCGCCCGCCGACATGATGCGTACAACGGGCGGTGCGGACACGCGCTCGGGCAGTGGGAGGCGTGAGAAGTTAAAGCGCCTATTGCGCAAATAGGCGCGCAGCGGACCATCGATCGTTTCAATATCACCGGTCAGCATACGCAGCGCTTGGTCATAGTCAGTGCCGCTCGACCAGGCGTTGAGATAGTCGTTCAGCTGACGGCGGCGGCTAGCATCCATGATGAAGTAATGGGCCGCAAGCCAATATTGCCCATAGCTGGCCACGCCGGCTCTGCGATCGGTAGCAGACGGTCGCGCCAACATGCGCGGTACGGGTGTCCATTCGACAAAATCGAGTTCGGCAGCCCGGTGCTGCGCTGGCCGGCCCACCGAGATGTGGCCAGCGGTTTCGAATGACGCGGTGGAAACGAATTCCGCAAACCCCTCCACCAACCAAGGCGGGTAAACGCGCTGCAGATATTGCAGCATGAAATGATGCGCATATTCATGAAACAGGATGACGGTCGAAAAATCACCTTCGCTGCGCGGCACGACGGCAATCGCGCCGTTGATGTGCGGCCGATAGAATCCGGCGACTGTACGATCGGAGCCTGCCAATGCCCGCTGTACTTGGCCGATGTTGCTGACGAGCACGATCCGCACCCGTTGAACGTCATCGCCCGGAGTGACGCCGGTCAGTTGCGTCAACATCCAATGCACAGCCTCGAGTCGCTGCGTCAGCCGGACCAGTTGCGCTTCCGAACCGTCGGATTCCACCACAAAATGCTCGCTCGTCGCTTCACGCCATTCGGCATGGGCCGGGGCGGCGGGCATGAGCAAAATAAGTGCGACAGCAGCGGCCAGCACCCGCCCGACACGGGTCAGTTTCCATTGCATAGCAGCCACTTTACCTACCCCTCACACCTTTCGCGTTGACAACGAGGCTATGCCAGCTGTCCTGCAAGTCAAGCCGGTAAAGGTCCGCTTTCGCGGCATTGATGGTCGCGGGATTAGGTGGGGTCTGGTTCAGACAAAGCTATATGGGTCGATGTCGACGCTGACACGCACGCGCGCAGGCCATTGGCAGGCCCCCAGCCAGTTCCTCAACGCCTTTTGCAGGGCAAAGTTGCGCGGGGCGTGGACCAGCAGCCGGTGCCGGTGCCGCCCACGCAGCATGGCGAGCGGCGCCGGGGCAGGGCCCCAAACCTCCAGCTCTGCCATATTCGGTGCGGCTTCGCGAATGGCTTTGGCGGTTTGCTCCGCCGCCGCTGCATCTTCGGAACTGACAATGATGGCGGCGAGCCGGCCGAATGGCGGCATGGCGGCATCGCGCCTCGCCTCCGTCTCCGCTGCGTAAAATGCGTCGGCATCGCCCGCTATCAATGCGGCCATGACGGGCGCATCGGGCTGTCTGGTCTGCACAAAAACCTCTCCCGGCTCCGCGCCGCGCCCGGCCCTTCCCGCCACCTGCGCGATTTGCTGAAAGCTGCGCTCGCCAGCGCGCAAGTCGCCGCCGGACAGGCCGATATCGGCATCAATCACGCCGACGAGCGTCAGGTTCGGAAAATGATAGCCCTTGGTGACGAGCTGGGTACCGACCACGATATCTATGGCGCCGGCATCCATCGCCTCGACAAAGGCAGCCGCGCGCTCGGGACTCCACAGCGTGTCGGATGTGACGATGGCGACACGGGCATCGGGCCAACGCACGCTGACCTCGTCCGCCACCCGTTCGACGCCCGGGCCACAGGCAACCAGGCTGTCCTCGCTATCGCATTCCGGGCAATGGGCGGGCGGTGGCATGCTGTGGCCGCAATGGTGGCACGCCAGCCGGCGGTTGAGGCGGTGTTCGACCATCCACGCAGTGCAGTTGGGACACTGGATACGGTGTCCGCATGTCCGGCACAGCGTCAGCGGCGCAAACCCCCGGCGATTGAGGAACAGGAGGCTTTGCTGGCCCTTGTCCAATCGTGCCGAGATGGCTTCGACCAGTGGCGCGGCGAGCCAGCTGCCGCGCTCCGGCGGCTCCGCGCGCAGGTCAATGGCGCGGATCTGCGGCATCTGTGCTCCGCCAAAGCGCGAGGGCAGGTGGACGGGGATGTAGCGGCCCGACTCGACCTGTACACGGCTCTCGATGCCCGGTGTCGCACTGGCGAGGATGATCGGCACGTCGGCGAACATTGCGCGCATCACGGCGACATCGCGGGCGTGATAGTGGACGCCATCTTCCTGCTTAAAGCTGGTTTCGTGCGCCTCGTCGACGATGATGAGGCCGAGATTGGGGTAAGGCAGGAACAGCGCAGAGCGCGCACCGATCGTTACTGCGGCCTGCCCCGTCGCAATGGCCCGCCAGTTGGCTCGCCGTTCCGACTGACGCAGCCCGCTGTGCCAGGCAACCGGCTGCACGCCAAAGCGCGCCTCAAAGCGCCGCAACATCGGTTCGGTCAGCGCGATTTCGGGCAGCAGGATGAGGACCTGACGGTCGTTGCGCAGCGCCTCCGCCGCCGCTTCGAAATAAACCTCGGTTTTGCCTGAGCCGGTCACACCATCGAGTAGAAAGGGCTGAAAACCGGCGCCGATGGCGGCCCGAAGTTGCGCCGCGCCAGCCGACTGTTCGAGGGACAAGTCTGGCGTGGCAAAGTCCGGGTCCGGCCGGGGCGGCGGTTTGTCGGGTGCGATGGCCACCATTTCGAGCGCGCCTGCCTTGGCGAGCCCGCGAATAACGGCGTCGGATACGCCGCAAAGCGATGCGAGGTCGGCGACGCTGCCCTGTCGCGTACCAATGGCGTCCAGCGCTTGCACGCGGGCCGGGGTCATGCGTTCGGGCTGCCGGCCGCTTGCCCGATATTCGATGATCGGACGACCGGCATCACGCAGGGCGACCGATGGAAAGGTTGCCCGCAATATGGCGCCCGGTGGGGCGAGATAATAGTCGGCTGTCCATTCGATGAGGCGGCGCAAATCTTGCGGCAACGGGGGCACGTCATACGACCCGTAAATGGGCCGCAAACGGTTGTCGCCGACCGTTTCTGTTATCATCGCGTCGCTGTCACTTTCCCCATCCCAGACACAGCCGACGACGCGGCGCGGGCCCAGCGGGACGTCGACAAGCGTGCCGGGCGGCGCGCCGATGCCCGGATCGAGCCGGTAATCGAGCGGGCCGAGCGCGGAATTGGTGAGGAGGACGCGAATGCGGTTCATGGTTCACGGCACCGATAGTCTGTTCGACAGTCGGTGACGAGGGGGCAGAGGCGAACAAGCGCTTGCCAATCAACGCAGTTCAGATAGCTTTGCACCATGCGGGAAAAGGAATTGCGCCTTGCCTTGATCTGTTACGGCGGGATCAGCCTCGCCGTCTATATGCACGGCGTGACGAAGGAGATCTGGCATCTTGCGCGTGCCAGTCGTGCCGCGCATGACGGTGACACGGCGGTTTCCGGTATCGTTGCCGTCTATCGCGAGCTGATCGGGGCCCTGGAAACGCAGAGCGGTGTGCGGCTGCGCGTGCTGGCCGACATTGTCGCCGGCGCCAGCGCGGGCGGGATCAACGGCATCTTTCTGTCGCGGGCCATGGCGACGGGCGAATCGCTCGATCCGCTAACCGATGTGTGGCTGGAGCGGTCCGATGTGACCGTCCTTCTCGACCCGGATGCCCGACCGCTGTCCCGGCTGACCAAATTTTGGGCGGTACCGCTGGCATGGCTTGCCAGTCGCGCCCCCAAAAATACGATTGATACCACCGTCGAACGCAGCGCCCGGGCAGAAGTGCGGATGAAGCTGTCGCAATTTGTGCGCGCCCGCTGGTTTGCGCCGCCCTTCGGCGGACAGGTGTTTTCCGGCCTGCTGCTTGATGCCTTTGGCGCCATGGCGGCGGGTGCGCGCGGCCCGACGCTTGTCCCGCCCGACCAACCGATCGACCTGATGGTGACGGTCACCGACTTCAGCGGTTTTGAACAGGTCATGCACCTCAACAGCCCGCCCGAGGTGCAAGAGACTGAGCATCGGCTGATCTTTTCCTTCCGCAAGGCATCCGGGCAGGTCGACGAATTGGCCGATGCTGTGGGCCTCGCCTTTGCGGCGCGCGCGACCGCCAGCTTTCCCGGCGCCTTTCCACCCTTCACGGTGCGGGAGCTTGACGCCACGCTGACCAGCCGTGGTGAATCATGGCCGACGCGCAATGCTTTTTTGGCACGGCAACTATGCACCGACAGCTATTGTTCGATCGAGGACCGCATATTGGTCGACGGCTCGGTGCTGGCCAATGCCCCGTTCCGGCCCGCAATTTCGGTGCTGAAGCATCGCCCGGCCCGTCGCGAAGTGGACCGCCGCTTTGTCTATATCGACCCCAAACCGGGACGGCGGAGTTTTTCGCTGACGGGCAAAAGCAGTGCCGAACGTAACGCCTTGCCGGGTTTCTTTGGAACCATCCTCAAATCCATGTCCGACATTCCGCGTGAACAACCCATCCGCGACAATGTCGAAGCCCTGCAGTCGCTGTCGGGGCGGATCAGGCGAATGCGACGGGTGCTCGAGGCGCTCCAGCCCGAGGTGGAGGAACGGGTCGAGGCGGCACTGGGCCGGACCTTTTTCCTCGATAACCCGACGGCGGAACGGTTGACCGCGTGGCGCGCCAAGACGCAGGCGCGGGCCAGTGCCGAGGCTGGCTATAGTTTCGCGGCCTATGGACACCTCAAATTATCGCTGGTGGTTGAGGAATTGGCGAGCATCGCTCATGCCGTGTTGCACCCGCGCGATCAGGATGATCTGCAGTTGTGGCGCACAGCGATGTGGGACATGGTCCGGGCGAAGGAACTGGACCGGATGCGGACCAGCAAGAAAGGCGATAACCCGCAGGTCATTGCCTTTTTGCGCGCACACGACATCGGCTTTCGCGCCCGACGGTTGCGGTTCCTCGCGCGTCGGCTGGATGAGGTTGCCGGTCTGGGCAGTGAGGTTGACCCGATGGCCGAAGAGGCAACGCGTCGCGCCATATTTCGCGCGCTCGGCCTCTATCTGGAGCGCGAATCGCGCGACTTTTACGCCCAGCTGCCATTGACGGAAAACGACCGCCATGATGTCGCAGCACTGGTCGATCGTATCGGCACCTATCGTGATCTGGTGGGCGTCGATGCCACTGCGGATGCGATGCTGGCCGGCGCACTGGCCGACCTGCCGCGAGATGCGCGTCGTGCGCTTACTTACGCCTATCTCGGCTTTCCGTTCTTCGATGCTGCGACATTGCCGCTGTTACAGGGGGATGGCGATGGCGAGTTCGATGCGGTCAAGATTGACCGGATTTCGCCCGACGATGCGACGCGGTTGCGCAGCGGTGGTGCCGCCGCCACGCTCAAGGGGATTCAGTTCAACAGCTTTGGAGCATTTTTCAGCCGGTCATTCCGGGAAAATGACTATCTGTGGGGCCGCCTGCACGCGACCGAGCGGCTGATCGACATTGTTGGCAGCGCCGCACCTGCCGGGCGGCCGCTCGACCCGGCGACCAAGGATGCGCTTATGCGCCGGGCCTTTCACGCCATTCTTGACGAGGAGGAGGGGCGGCTGACCAACGTGGCCCCTCTGATTGGCGAGCTTCGCGTCGCGGCCGGGTAACGCGTTCAATCACCGATCAAGACAAAGGGTGCCCAGAAAAACGGGTGGGCCCAATTGTCGTTGTCCGGGTCATTGCGAATCTCCCGCATCGCGTCGCGAAATGCCGCCGCCCGCGTCCGGCCATCGCGTTCCAATACAAGTGTTCGCGTAATCAGGAGCGGCGCGACCGCGTCGCTAACCGGCCAATGGGATGCGAGCAGGGTTCGCGCGCCTGCAAACAAGAACGCTCGGGATAGTTCGCCGAGCCCTTCCTGATTGGGTGCGTCATTGGTGGCGGTATTGCAGGCCGATAGGATGATCCAATCGGCATGCAGGCGCATCGTGGCAATCTCAGATGCCGCGAGAAACCCGTCATCGCCCTCATTCGCGATGGCGGGCGGGGTCAATACCAGCCCCGCTTCGGTCAATCCGGCGTTGGCCGCTTCGGTCGCCGTCAGTCCATGGGTTGAGAACAGGATGATTGTCTGGTCGCCCAACGCCGCACTGCGCAGGTTGGCCTCGGTAGCGCGGCCTGCCGTCAACAGGCTCTCGGGTCCGGCGTTTAGCGCTGCCCGCACGGCCTCAAGTTCGCGCGCGGTGCCTGGCAGTCGGGCCAGTTGCCGCAAATAGGTCATGCTGCTGCCAGCCATCACGGGGTCGCCGACGCCCATAAATCTGTCGCTAACGGGCTGGCGGGCCGTCGCATTGCGCAGCAGCGCGACACTTTGAACCGACGTGGCGTGAACCAGGTCGAACGCATCGCCGAACCAGCTTGTGGCACGCAACGCTGCCGGATCGTCGTCTGCGCCGGATGGCGGCGCGGTT
>CAZAWL010000039.1:1643-12190 GCA_964488705.1 uncultured Sphingopyxis sp. | reverse complement strand
CAACATATCGCCCTCATCTGTGACGACCTCGTCACTTGCTGGGACAATCTGCAGAAACTCGGCGTCCCCTTTATGACCGCGCCGCCCGACACCTATTACACCATGCTCGACGAACGCCTGCCGGGTCATGGAGAGCCGGCGCCGGAGTTGCAAAAGCGCGGCATCCTGCTCGACGGGACGACGGCAGACGGGCACCCGCGGCTGTTGTTGCAAATCTTTGCCCAGCCGCAAATCGGGCCGGTGTTCTTTGAATTCATCCAGCGTCGCGGCGACGAAGGCTTTGGCGAGGGCAATTTCAAGGCGTTATTCGAGAGCATCGAGCGCGACCAGATCGAGCGCGGCGTGCTGGAGGTCGCATCATGACCCTGCCGTTCAAAACCGACCGCATCCACCATGTCGCCTATCGCTGCAAGGACGCGAAGGAGACGGTGGAGTGGTATGAGCGTGTGCTCGGCTTTACCTATACCAATGCCTTTGCCGAGGATCATGTGCCATCGACCGGGGCCTATGACCCCTATATGCACATTTTCCTGGATTGTGGCGGCGGCAATGTGCTGGCCTTTTTTGAATTGCCCAACCAGCCGGACATGGGCCGGGATGAGGCAACCCCGGAATGGGTGCAGCATCTGGCGTTCAAGGTCGCGGATTTCGAGATGCTAAAGGCCGCCAAGGCGCATATCGAGGCGCAGGGGGTCGACGTGCTGGGCCCCACATATCACGGCATATTCCGGTCGATCTATTTTTTCGACCCCAATGGTCACCGGCTGGAACTGGCCTGTGACATTGGCACCGACGAGCAATATGCCGAGCTAAAGCGGGTTGCGCCGCTGATGCTCGATGAATGGAGCAAGACCAAAACCGCGCCCCAACATGCACAATGGCTGCACGTTGAGGCGAGCGAATGATCTGCGCGGGTAGAGCGCTGGCAACGGGGGACATAACGGCATGAAATTGGCTAGCTTAAGGTCCGGCCGCGACGGCCGGCTGGTCGTCGTTTCCGACGATCTCGCCTGGTATGCGGACGCTGGTCATATTGCGCCGACGATGCAGGCTGCGTTGGACGATTGGGACCATGCAGAGCCGGCACTGCGGGCGCTGGCGACCGACGTCAATCATGGCGTCATCCCGCTGGAGCGGTTCCATGAGCGGGAGGCTGCGGCCCCGTTGCCACGTGCCTATCAATGGGCCGACGGGTCCGCCTATGTGAACCATGTTGCGCTGGTGCGTCAGGCGCGCGGCGCGGAAATGCCCGACAGCTTTTGGCACGATCCATTGATGTATCAGGGCGGCAGCGACGGCTTTTTGGGGCCGCGCGATGCCATCCCGCTCGCCGATGCGGGCTGGGGATGCGACATGGAGGGCGAAGTGGTCGTCGTCACCGGTGACGTGCCGATGGGCATTGGCGCTGAGTCGGCGCGCGACCACATCCTGCTCGTCGGGCTGACCAATGACGTGTCGCTGCGCAACCTTATCCCCGGCGAACTCGCCAAGGGTTTCGGTTTTTTCCAGTCAAAACCGGCGAGCGCCATGTCGCCGGTGTTCGTGACGCCGGATGCGCTGGGTGCCCGCTGGGACGGCGGCAAACTGCACGGTGCCCTGTGCGTCGACCTCAACGGCGCGCCGCTTGGCCGCGCCGACGCCGGCATCGACATGACCTTTGATTTCGGTCAGCTGGTTGCGCATGCGGCGAAAACGCGAAATCTGTGCGCCGGAACCATCATCGGGTCGGGGACGGTTTCGAACCGCGATGCGGATGGTGGGCCGGGCCGGCCGATCAGCGACGGCGGCTTGGGTTATAGCTGCCTTGCCGAAGTGCGGACGATCGAGACGATCCAGCGTGGCGCACCGCAAACGCCGTTCATGCAGCATGGCGATGTCGTGCGCATCTGGATGGATGATGACCGGCACCACCCCATTTTCGGGGTCATCGAACAGACGGTAACCAACGCCTGAACGGACATCGGGCGACAGTCCCCCGACTGCCGCCCGATTTTGCTTGCCCCGGTTTGACCGTCACTGGGTGACCAGAGCGTCCTTGATGCTGCAGGCCGCCGGGCCGAGGATGACGATGAACAACACCGGCAGGATGAAAAGGATCAGCGGCACGGTCATAATGGCCGGCAGGCGGGCGGCCTTTTCCTCTGCGCGCATCATGCGTTCGTTGCGGAACTCCGCCGACAGCACGCGCAACGCCGACGCTAGCGGGGTTCCGTATTTTTCAGTCTGGACCAGCGTCGTCACGACGCCACGCACCGATTCCAGATCGACGCGATAGGCGAGGTTTTCGAGCGCCTGTCGCCGTTCGGTCAGAAAGCTCAGCTCGATGGAGGTGAGCGCGAATTCTTCGCCCAGGTCCGGATAGGCCTTGCCCAGTTCCTTGGACACCCGGACAAAGGCGGCGTCGACAGTCAGACCGGCTTCGGCACAGATGACCAACAGGTCGAGCGCGTCGGGCAGGCCTTTACGGATGCCGTCGGTGCGCTTCGCCCGTTTGTTGTTCACGAACAGGTCCGGTGCCTTGTAGGCGAGGATCAATGGCCCTGCGAAGCCGCCAAATTTCTTGAGCGGCGACCAGTCGGGCACGATGTCGATGCCATAGATCAACAGCGCCGCGATGCCGCCGACGACGATGGGGAGGACCATGCGGGCAAAGATGATGGTGATGGCCACATCCTTGGACCGGATGCCGGCCTGCGCCAGGCGTTGCTGGACGTCCTTGACCTGCGTGTCCTGCAACACTTTGAGCGAAGACAACCAGCCGCGCATACGGTTGGCCGCCACGTTTTTCTGCACCAGCTTGGCGCGCCGTTTGGCGGTCGAAGCGGTGATCCCGGCCTTGAGCTGTTCGCGCCGTTCGTTGAGCGACTTGACGCGCTTTACCATCGGGTCACGCACGGTTGCGACGTTGTACAGCGCGACCATGAGCGCGGCGACACCGACGGCCGCTAGCATGGTGGCGGCATAGACCACGTCGACACCCATAACCAAGTAGGGGCGTTGGGCAGAGGCTGCGGCGGCAACGAAGATGGGGGTGCTGAGCATGGCCATCAGATCTCGAAATTGACCATTTTGGCCATGATGCCGACGCCGATGCCCATCCACACCAGCCCACCCAGGCCGGCCACCATCACCCGCTGGTCATACAGTTCGGACCAGGGGAAAAATGGGGCGACATAATTGGGGTTGAGCATGGTCACCATGACGAACACGACAAAGGGCAGACAACCGACGATCCATGCCGATGCCTTGGCTTCGGACGACATCGCCTTGATCTTGAGCTTCATCTGCGCCCGCTTGCGCAGGACTTCGGACAGGTTCGCCAGCGTTTCGGCGAGGTTACCGCCGGTTTCGCGCTGAATGGCGAGCGTGATGCAAAAGAATTGAAACTCGGGCGTGCCCAGCGTGTCAGCGCTTTCCTGCAGCGCGGCCTCCATCGATTTACCGATGCGGATGCGCTCGATCACCTGCTTGAACTCTACGCCGACCGGGCCGGGAATCTCGGTGCTGACGGCCTGTAGCGTTTCTGCAATGGGAAGGCCCGACCGCAGCCCGCGGACCAACAGGTCGATGGCATCGGGAAAGCGCGAGGTAAATTGTAGCAGCCGCTTGTTGATCAGCTTTCCGACCACAAAATGCGGTATGCCAAAGCCGATGAAGATGCCGACCAGCAGGCACAGCAACAAGGGCATGCCCTGCAGGATGCCCAGTGCGGCGATGACCAGCGTGACAATGACGCAAATCAGCAAATAGCGGGACAGTTCCCATTTCTTGCCGGTGCGGCGCAGGCGCAGCGCCATCTGTTCCGGGTTGGGGAGCAGTTTGGCCAGGCCGCCGTCCTGCGACGGCATCCGAGCGGCAATGGTGCGGCGCATCTGCGCTGCCAGCGCCGCCTCGTTGGACGGCATCAGCCGGTCGCGAACGGCGGTCAGCCGCCGTTTGACGGCCTTTTCGGCGTTCGGCCCGGACAGGGCGACGATGAGCAGGACCAGCACGGCCATGAACGCCCCTGCTATCATGAAAAATCCGCTGTCCATTGCCCTACCGCGCTTTCAACTATGTGATGTGGGGATGACGGCTGTTCGTTGCGGACAGCCGGCGACCGCCTATTTCTGTTTCTTGCCGACCAGCCCGCCGACGCTGCTCAGCTTGCTTAGCAGCGACCCGGACTTGCCCCCCGGCTTTGATGCGGAGCTGCCGGGCGAGGGGCCGTCGTCGTCGTCATCATCGGCCGTCGACATGACCAGCGACACCAGCCGCGACAGCGAGCCGGCAACCTTGGTTCCGCGTGCCGATTCGGCGAGGCATTTGCCCAGCTTGGCTGCTTTGGTGGCCAGTTTTGCATCGAGCGGAATGACGATGTCGATGGTCCGCTCGATCGAGCTTTCGAAGTCGCGTCGCGAAATTTCGCCGCCGGCGGCCAGCACCTTGTTGGCCACGATGATGATACGCGCACCCGGGCAGGTCGATTTGAAACCCGACAACAGGCGGATTGCGTCCCGTGCCGATGCCAGCGTCAATTCGGTCACCAGGACCACGGTCTGCACATCGTTGAGCAGATGCGGATAGGTGATCATCATGTTGCGCGGCAAATCCATCACCGTCGATTCAAAAGCGGCGGTGATTTCTTCGCGCAGGTGGAAGAATGTGCCCCCGTCGCTCAGCAACGGCTGATTGATCGGTGCTTCGGCGGACAGGATGGCGAGCCGGTCATTGGCCCGCACCATGGCGCGCTCGATGAATAACCCGTCGATACGCGAGGGGTTGTCGATGGCGTCGATCAGCCCGCGACCCGGTTCGAGGTCGAGCGTCAGGGCGCCGGTACCGAAATGCACGTCGAGGTCGAGCAGCGCGGAGCTGCGGCCAGCCTGACTGCCCAGCAACCATGCCAGCGATGTGGCAATCGTCGACGCGCCGACACCGCCGCGCGTACCGACAACCGCGGTGACCGTCCGTTTCACCTTTTCGATGGGCTCGGCCATGCGCGGCGCGTTCAACATCGCCTGGGCATTCATCAAGACGTCGCGCACCTGTTCGGCAAAAACAGGCTTGAGCAGATAGTCGTGAATGCCGCTGGCGACGAGGTCGCGGAACAGGCGGACGTCGTTGACCTGACCGATGGCAATAACCACCGTGCCCGGCTCGCACACTTCGGCGAGGCCGTTGATGTCGTTGATCGGGTCACTCGATTCGGACAGATCGACCAGCAAAATGCTGGGGCTCGCCGTTATCGACAGCGACTGGACCGCGTTGCGAAGCCCGCCACGGTGAATCTTTTCGATCTGCCAGCCCATGTCCGAAACGACGGGCTTGACCACTTCGGCGGTGTCGTCATCGCACAAATAGGCGGCAAAGCTCTCACGCGTTTGCTGTCCGGGACGAAATGGAGCGTTCATTGGCCACCTCCTGAGGATCCACCGGCTGAACTGGTCGACGTGCTGGGCAGGCCAGCGGCGCCAGTCGGAGTTGCGGCGCGATAAGCGTTGATGGCGCGCGACGCCGCGAGCGGGTCGTTACCGGTCGTTGTCTGGCCGTGGACCAGATCGGTCGGGTTGGCGACCATCGCGGCGAGGTTGGCGTTGCTCGCGCAGCCATAGTTGGAGGTGGTTGTGTTGTGGAAATCGGTGGCCGAATGCGTGCTCCAATCCGGACAACCCGGCACACGGGCCGATGAGCGGGTCACGACCACGCGGATGTTGCCGGCGTTGATCGCCCCACCGGTGACCGGCGCGTTGGGCGCCAGCAACAGGCCCTTGCGCGCCAGCAACATGGCGATGGTGTCGCGGGCAGCGCGCGTATTGCCGCTCGCTGCGCTGTCATCAATCGACACCTGGTCACCATAGGCAACCTGCAGCGCGTCCAGCCAGTCGGACACGCGGCGCGTTTCGGTCGGGCTGAGAATGCCGGAACTGGCATCCGCATCGAACACATAATTGTTCACCGACACGACCGGTTGGTGGACCGAATCGAGGCTGCGGTTACCGGGGCCGTTGCCCATGCAGCCGGTCAGGACAAGTCCGGAGGCGAGTGCGGTAGATAGGATGGCGATACGCATGATTGGAATTCCTCTTCGCCTGCCAATTATTGGTTGTAGCTAAAACCCGGCGCGGCGCTGGGCTGTTCGTTGCGGTTGCGTGCCTGCCGCGGAGCCGACGCTGCCGGGGCCGCCGGAGCCGGGGCACCCGAAATGGCTGGCGCTCCTGGCGCTGCATTGGGCGCCGTTTCGAGCTGCGGCATCGGCCGGGTCCCACCGCTTTCGCCGTCGGCGATGCCGTTCATCAGCAGTCGCTGACCCAGCGGCGCGTTGCGGAACCCGTCGGTCGGCAGCACGATCTGGTCGGATGAAACCGGGCGGACAAGGTAGGGCGTCACAACGATGACCAATTCGGTATCGCCGCGACGAAAATTGTCCGAACGGAACAGGTTGCCGAGGATCGGCAGATCACCCAGACCCGGCGTCGAATCGATTGCGCCGGTCGACCGGTTGCTCATCAGGCCGGCGATCATGAAGCTTTCGCCCGACCCCAGTTCCACCGTCGTTTCGGCACGGCGGACGCTGAGCGCAGGCACCTCGATACCGTTGAGACGGATGGCCCCCTCGGTCGACAGCTCCGATACTTCCGGACGCACGCGGATCGAGATGCGACCACTCGACAGAACCGTGGGCGTATAGGCCAGGCTCACACCATAGCGCTTATACTGGATCGTGATCGAACCGGTCGCCGGATCGGGCACGGGAATGGGATATTCACCGCCCGCCAGAAAATCGGCCGTTTCGCCCGATACGGTGGTCAGGTTGGGCTGTGCCAGCGTCGCCACCATGCCGGTCCGTTCGGCGAGGTCGAGTGCACCGAGCAGGTCGAGCCCGAACAACCGACCACCGAGGCCGAGTGTCGTCGCGTTGTTGAGCGGGTTGATGGCATAGTTGGCTGGCGGACGACCCAGCACCGGCTGGCCGGTGGTCGGGTCATAAGGGATCGGCACGTTGGGGTTGATAGCCGGGAAATTGCCAGTCGGGAGCACTTGATCGGTGATCGAACCGATGTTGCGACCACGAAATGCCCCAAAAACGATGCCGTTGCCGTCATTGTCGCGTGACAGGAGGTTGCCGCCGATTTCGCGGACGAGCGAACGGTTCACTTCCGCGATCCGTACCTGCAGGTTGACCTGCAACGGGGTGGCGGTTTGCAGGCGCGAAATAACGCGGGTGTTTTCACCGACGAAGGCAGAGACCAGACGGTCAGCCTCCGCTGCATCTTCTGGCGACGCGACGGTGCCGGTCAGCAACACCAGGCCGTTCATCGTCGTCACATTGACGTGCGCATCGGGCATGGCGAGCAGCAGCATCTGATCGATGGTTTCGATATTGTTGCCGACCCGGGCCACGATCGAATAGACCACGCGGCCGGAGGCATCAGTGGCGTAAACGCTGGTTTCGCCCGGCGCCTTGCCGAATACGAACAGCTGGGTCGACGACCGTACCTGGACGTCCGCCACTTCCTGATTGGCGACGAACACGTCGGCCATCGGGGCGGGCAGATTGACGAGACGACCGCGGCCGACCGACAGCAACAAATCGTCGCGTTCGGTCTGTTGGCCGGACGTTGCGTGGACCATGACCGGCGCGGCCGTCGTGGCGGCAAGCGCGAGGCCGAGGGCGGCTGCGCTTGCGCGCAGGCGGCTCAGCATGACTTCAGTCTTCATCATCGAACTTACCTTCCAACCGGAACAATGGTGACCTGATCGCCGCGGGTGACGCGGACGCTCGGGCCGGTGGGTACTGCAGGTGCGGTGGGGCCGGACGGGCCGGGGCCACCATTATATTGCGGGGCGTTGCCACCACCGGGTGCACGCGACACAGCGGGCAGGCCGCGGCGCAGATAGCGTGACACGTCGCCGCCCGTGGTTGCACCGCGGCTGCCGACATCGGGGCGGCTGTTGCCGCCGGCCAGCAGGCGGCGTTCGGCTGCGGCGTCGCCATTGCGACCCACCGATACCGCACCAGAGGCGATGGCTTCTTCGAGCTCACCCTGCGATTCCGCAATGGAGCGCAGCGCCAGGCTCAGCGTCCCCGTGGTCCGCGCGACGGCGATGCTTTCTGCAATGCGGGGCGTCGCTTCGAGCGTGACGTTGCCATAGACGGTCGGCGTCGAATTGCCGTTTTCGTCGGTCGGCGCCGTGCGCTGATCCACCGCCAACACGCGCAGGTTCCGCACGATGGTTTCGGTGGTGTAGAGTTTTATGTTGGCGTTTTCTTCGTTTTCCAGCGTTAGCGTCAACAATACGTCGACACGGTCGCCTGGGAACACAAAGCCGGCGACGCCCTGATCGGCGGACAATGGCACCGTGATGGCGCGCATGCCCGGGCCGAGCGCGGCGGCGAGGAAGCCGCGGTCACCGGGGTTGACGAGCGACCCCTTGGTTACCGGTGCGCCGGATGTCAGTGCGACGCGTACGACCGACCCGACGAGCGAGGCCATATCGGTTTCGCCCTCCAGATAATATTGGTCGGGGCGGACGAGCCCCTCAGGCCAGGCCTGAAAGCGCAGCACATCAGCCGTAAGGATGGTCCCGACCGGGAGTGCGCGTGTCACCACCATGACTTTGGGGCCAGTGACTTGCGGCGCCGCAGCGGCGCGAGCCTGTGGAGCGGCCGAGCCGCGCATCATCTGGTTGACGCCAAAGGCGGCGCCAAGGGCGACGATCAGCGCAACGACGACCAAAATGACCTTTTTAACGTCCATGACGGCTGTGCCTCCTCGACCAGGAAATCCGGTCGGCTTTCAAATTCATGTGATGGGGATAGGCGGAAATTGGTTAACAAACTGTTGGTGAAGTGCCCAAAATCCGGCGGCAGCGATGGCGACCCCATAGGGGACCTCCGGACTAACCGTTGATTTGGAAAGATGTTTCCCGACCAGCATGACTAGCGCGATGCCGCCGCCGATCAGTGCCATGACCAGTAGCATGGGCAAGATGAAGGCCGGGTCGACCCATAGCGCCAGCGCGCCGAGCATTTTTACGTCACCGCCGCCCATGGCGCCGATGGCGAAAAGGCCGACGAAAACCGCAAATACCCCAAAGGCGACGGCCAGCTGGAGCGCGACGTCGGGCCACAGGTTCATGCCGGTCTGCCACCAGAACAATGGTGCGCCGAGCGCGATCAACAGGTTCAGGCGATTGGGGATGATGCGGCTTTTGAGGTCGCAACCCGCCGCCACGAGCAGCAGCGCGCCCAGCGCACAAGCCAAAATCAGCGTAGATGTTCCCCAGACCATAAAGCAGGGGGTAGACGAAATGCCTTTCCAAACCGTAACCAAGGCGGATGGACCCCGAAACACGCGTAGAATCCGCCCCCGACAGTCAGGCCGAACGGGCCGACGGCGTCCGTCGCTGCATGCCAAGCGACGCCATGATCGATATGGTGCCCGCCGCCGACGGGTGGCCGCTGCGCCGGCTGCGCTGGCCCGCACCAGACCAACCGGTGCGCGGATCGCTCTTGTTCCTTGGCGGGCGCGGCGACCATTTCGAAAAATATCTGGAAAGTTTTGCCGATTGGCGGGCGGCCGGATGGCAGGTAGAAAGTTTCGACTGGCGCGGGCAGGGCGGGTCGGGGCGGACAGGCACCAACACCCGCGTCGGCCACATCGACGCCTTTGCCCGCTGGATCGACGATCTGGCCGACTATGTCGCCGATTGGCGTACCCGTAGCGCCGGCCCGCATGTCATCATCGCGCACAGCATGGGTGGGCATTTGCTGCTGCGGGCGCTGGCGGAGCACAGGATTGCGCCCGATGCCGCCGTGCTGGTCGCGCCGATGCTGGGCTTTACGGCGCCTTACCCCGATCGTGTTGGCCACTGGATTGCGCGCCTGATGATGCGTCTGGGCCGCCCCGACCGCGCCGCGTGGAAAGAGAGCGAAAAGCCCGGGAGCCTGCCGCGGTTCCGCCAATTGCTGTTGACCCATGATGATGGGCGATATGCCGATGAAATCTGGTGGCGCGCGCGCGACCCGAGCCTGGCGGTCGGCCCGGCGAGCTGGCAGTGGGTTGAACAAGCTTATGCGTCGTTCATCGGCCTGGCGGGTGCCGGTCGGCTGGAACGGGTCGCGGTGCCGTTGCTCGCGCTGGTGGCGTCGGCTGACCGGCTCGTATCGGCGGCCGCCACGCAACGGATGGTGGCGCGGGTGCCGGGCGGCCAGATTCATGTCTATGGCAGTGAAAGCGCCCATGAAATCTTGCGCGAGGTTGATGCGGTGCGCGACGATGCGCTGGCCCGCATCGACAGTTTTTTGAGGACGGCGCTATGAACGCGGCATCCGCCTATGACGTCGTCATCGTCGGCGCAGGGATTGCGGGGGCAGGGCTGGCCGCAGAAGTTGCGCCCCATGCGCGCACCCTGTTGATCGAGATGGAGGACCAGCCGGGGCGGCACGCGACCGGTCGTTCAGCCGCTTTCTGGAGCGAAACCTATGGCGGACCGGCGATTCAGCCGCTCACCACCGCATCGGCTGGCCCGCTCAACGCGGGGGGGTGGCTAAAGCCGCTCGG
>CAZAWL010000039.1:0-1543 GCA_964488705.1 uncultured Sphingopyxis sp. | reverse complement strand
CGCGATCCGAACTGGAATCGGCACGCTACGGCCGCGACGGGCAATGGCATGTCACGACCCGCCGGGGGGAGGTTTCGGCACCGATCCTCGCCAATGCCGCGGGGGCCTGGGCCGACAATGTCGCCGTGCGCTGCGGCGTCGCGCCGGTCGGCATTACCCCATATCGCCGGACGCTCATCCAGCTGGAGGTTGACCCGCCGGTACCCGAATCCCTGCCGCACGTCGCCAGCCTCGACGGCAGTTTCTATTTCAAGCCGGAGGCAGGCGGCAAATTGTGGCTCAGCCCGCACGACGAAACGCCCAGTGCCGCGGTTGATGCGGCGCCCGAGGAACTTGACATTGCGATCGCGATCGACCGCCTCGAATCCGTGGTCGATTGGCGCATCAAGCGGGTCGAACGCGCCTGGGCCGGTTTGCGCAGTTTCGCTGCCGACCGACTGCCTGTCTATGGCTTTGCCGATGACGCCCCGGGGTTTTTCTGGTGCGTGGGTCAGGGTGGTTTCGGTATTCAGACCGCGCCCGCCGCCTCGGCTGTAGCCGGGTCGGTTCTGCGCGGAGTTGCACCGCCGGACTGGGTCGCTGCGATCGACGCGAGCCGTTATGCGCCGGCACGCTTGCGCGGCTGATCCGGCTCACAATGGCACTGGCGGCGGTCAGCCATTTGGCATAGGTTATTCCCCGTCTCACGTTGAGGAAGGAGAGGTCGCATGGCCCATTATTTTGAGATCAAGAAAAACAAGGGCGGCGAATTTGTCGCTTACTTCAAATATAACAGCGAAACGATTTTCTGGACCGAAGGCTATAGTTCAAAGGCCAGCGCCGAAAACGCCATCGCGTCGATCAAGAAAAACGGCCCGGGCGCGCCCACCAAAGAAGATTGATCATCCTGTCGTCGGTCAGCGGCTGCCCTGACGCTATGCAGTCAGGGCCCGCTGTGCCGCGGCGGACGCCAGCCGGTCGACCCGTTCATTGTCGGCATCGCCGGCATGACCCTTGACCCACCGCCAGTCGATCTGATGTGGTTTTGCCGCATTGTCGAGCCGTTGCCACAAATCGGCATTGGCGACAGGGGCCTTCGCGGCGGTGCGCCAGCCATTGCGTTTCCACCCGTGGATCCATTTGGTGATGCCGTCGCGGACATAGACGCTGTCGGTGGTCAGCTGGACGGCGCATGGTCCGGTCAGCGCCTCCAGCGCCTTGATCGCCGCCATCAACTCCATGCGATTATTGGTGGTATCCGCCTCTGATCCCGACAATTCCCGTTCATGGCCGTTATAGCGTAACAGGGCCGCCCACCCGCCTGGGCCGGGATTGCCCTTGCACGCGCCGTCGGTGGCGATTTCGACCTGCCGCATGGCGCCACGCGACCTATCGGCGGAAGATGTCGGCGGCGCGGGCTGACTGATACAGCTCCAGCCGTCGCAGATAGGGCGTCGGGTCCTTGCGAATCACCAATGCGTCCGGCGGCGTGTCGATCCAGTCCAGCGCGCGGGTGAGGAGGAACCGCACCGCCGCGCCGCGCGCCAGCACGGGCAGTGCCGCC
>CAZAWL010000038.1:9177-12230 GCA_964488705.1 uncultured Sphingopyxis sp. | reverse complement strand
ACAGGGGCTTCCTTGAAGGGGATATTGCGCTGGCCAGCCTGACCGCCCCTGCGGCCAATGTGCCGACCTGGGCGTTGCTCTTTTCCGCATTGCCGACCCCGACGACCATCGATCCAGTCCGTGGCACGGGCTATCATGTCAACATCACCGGCTATGGCCGTTCGGGCAACGGTACGAGCGGCGCGATTCAGGGCATCGATTGGCGCCGCCGCGCGGCCGAAAATATGCTTGGCGCGCTGATCAATTTCGACACGCGCAACACCTTCCTGTTCGGTGCGCCGTTCGGCGACCTGCCGCAGGTGCTGTACAGCATCGACTTTGATGACCCGAACCGGACCAACCCGTTCGACTTCAACCTGTTCAAGGACGAAGCACTGCCCAACGAAGGCACCACTGCGGGCGGCGATTCGGGTGGCCCGTTGATCCTCGATGCCGCCAACAATCCCGGCTTTGGCGGGCGTGACCTCGTCATCGGCGTCTTGTCGGGCGGCTCGCGCTTCTTTGGCGGGCAAGCATTCAGCAGCTATGGCACGCAAAGCTTTTACCAGCCGCTGTTCCTGTTCTGGGATTATATCGCGGCCACCAACCCCTATCGTTATGTCAGCGCCAATGCCGGCGACGGCAATTGGGAGGATCCGACCCGCTGGGTGACCGACCTCGACCCCGCCTATCGCGTCATCAACGCCAATGGTCAGGTTGTTGCGGGCATCCCGTCGGCGCTGGGCGAAGGCGTGCTGGGTGACACGCCGCAATTTGGCGAAGTCTGTTTCGACCCGCGTGGTGACAATGTCGGCGATGAATGTTTCAACGTCGCTACCGGCGCCACGACGCCGCCGGCCCGCAATGCCGGCGACGGCACGCTGTCATCCGGCATCGGCCAGGTTGGCACTGATCTGCTCGCCCTCGGCGGCGAACAGGGCGACACCAGTGTTGCCCCGACCACGATCAATATTGCCGATCTGGGCACGACCAGCCCGCGCGGCGGGGTCGAGTTCGCCATCGAACAGGCGCATGGCAACGGCGTCGACTTTGCCGTGGAAACGCCGCAAAACCACAATAGCAACCCGGCCCCTGTGCCGCTGCCGCCGGCAAGCATTGCCAACGGGCTGCCCGGCGCGACCAACTTTGTGCCGGATAACATCGACCCGGCACCGGGCGTTGCCGGCGTCCGCCGTTATTTCGAAGTCACGCTCAGCCGTGCCGGCACGACCACGCTGTCGAGCGCGCGCACGATTGACCGGCTCAATGTCGGCGGCACGGCGGGTCTCAATGTCGCGGCGGCGGGCAATTTGCGTTCGCTGATCGACATCAACCAGACGGGTGGCCGCGTCATTGCCAATGGCACGATCAGCAGCGTCGGTGACTATACGCTGTTTGCCGGGACGTTGTCGGGCACGGGCACGGTGCGCGCGCCGTTCCTCACCAGCATTGCCGGGTCCTTCGCGCCGGGGACGGCGGGGACGGTGGGCACGCTCAACATTGACGGCAACCTCGTCATGGCTTCGGGCACGACCTATTTCGTCGATCTGGGTGCCGCTGGCGTCAACGACCGTCTGGCCGTGACCGGTGCTGCCAATGTCGGCGGTGTCGTCGCGGTTGCGTATAATACGCCGCTGCTCAACAGCAATCCGGTGACCTATCGCATCCTGACCTCCGGCGGGGCGCGGACGGGGACATTCTCCTCTGTCGGCAATGTGTCGGCCATCATCCGCTCCAGCCTGTCCTATACGGCGAATGCGGTCGATCTGACGCTGCAGGCGCAAAGCTATCAGAATGTGATCGTGCCGACCAATGCCGTCCAGGCCAGCTATGCCCGCCTGCTCGACCAGAATCGCGGCAATGCCGGGCTGGCCTCGCTCTATGCGACGCTCGACTTCCTGCCGACCGCAGCCGGTATTCAGGCGACGCTCAACGGCCTCGCCCCGGCAGCCGAAACGACGCAGCGGACGATCACGCGCGGCTTGCTGACCAACGTGTCGGCGTTCCACAATGATCGCCTGTCGCAAACGTCGCGTGCGGACAATGGTGGCACCGTCGCCGTCATTGGCCAGCCGCTCCAGTTGGCTCAGGCGTCGCTGGCAACCGGTGGCATTCCGGGTATCGCGTCGCCGATCCTCAGCGATGCGGCGATGGCTGCGGGTGAATCGACCACGACATCGTCGGGCCTCAACGAAAATATCGCTGTCTATCTGGCTGGCGGTTTCGTTCAGGGTGAAGGCGCGGCAATGCCCGTTACCGGCGGGCTGCTCGACGACGAATATGACGGCTATTTCATCGCGGGCGGGATCGAATTCTTCCCGTCGGAAACGAGCGTCATCGGCGGTTCGGTCTATTACACCGACGTCGAATCGGACGGCTCGCTGCGCAATTCGGCATCGGGCCAGATGCTGGCGGGGACCATTTATGGCCGCACCGCGCTAGGTGGCGGCGTCAATGCCAATGGCCAATTGACCATCGGCACCTATGACGCGGGCACGCGCCGCATTGTCACCATTGGCACGACGACGTCGACGCTGGTGTCGAGCGACGATGTCCTGACCTTTGCTGCAGAGGCGGGCCTGTCAAAGGATCTGTCGCTGGGCGACGTGACGCTGACCCCCGGGGTCGGGGTGCGCTATGCCTCGGCCAATTTCGGCACGGTAACGGAAACCGGCGGTGCCCCCGCCCTGACCATCGCCCGCGAAGATTATGACAGTTTTCAGGGGCGTGCCGGCGGCACGCTGAACTTCCCCACCGATCATGGGGTGCGGTTCAACCTGTCGGCTGACTATGTCCATGAATTTGCGGATAACGCGACCGCCTTTGGTGCCAATTTCGCGGGCGGAACCGGCAATGCCGTCCCCTTTGCTCTGGCGAGCGACGATCGCAACTGGGGCGAACTGGGTGCGGGCATCGAGGTTGGCAGCGGCAATGTGCGCGTCGGCGTGTCGGCCAATGTCACCGTCGGCCGGACCGACGCGTCGAGCCAGGTCTATCAGGGGCGGATCAGCGTCCGCTTCTGACGTCGATAGCGACCAACAATCGGGGGCCGGGCGCGCAAGCGTTCCGGCCCC
>CAZAWL010000038.1:5085-9077 GCA_964488705.1 uncultured Sphingopyxis sp. | reverse complement strand
CGCCGAAGGTGGCGTCCATCCAGTCGCTGCAGGCGGCGACCGCAGCCGGCAGCAGGTCGGGGCGCTCGATATAATAATGGTCGGCACCGTGGATTGTGACGAACTGTTTGCGGTCATGCCCGACCGCGTCGAACAGCCGCTGCGCATGGCTGGGGGTGCAGGCGAGGTCGGCGCTGTTGCTGACCACCAGAACCGGGCAGCTGACACGCGCAGCGTTGCCGATGCCGGTGGCATTGGTCCGGTCATAACTCCATTGCGACAGCCATGACCTGAGCGTGGTGAACCGCGCGGGGCCCACCGGACCATCGTTGGCAATCGCCGGTTCGCCAAGATAACAGCTATAAGGTTTGCGGTCGCTGGGGTCCTGGGTCGGGTCGGTCCAGCGGACATCGGCCATCGTTCCGTGGACGACGAATGCACGTTCGGCATGCGGCGTGGCACCGGCGCGGATGGCGGCAAGCTGCTGCTCCACCCACGCGGTAATCCGCCGGTTGCGGGCGATCTGGGCCGCGCGGAAACGGTCCACAAATGCCGCATCATAAGGTGGCTGGGCCGGGCAGGCCGGGTCATAGATGTTGAGTGCCGGGTCACGGAGAAATGGGGCCGCTTCGTCGCTGATCGACGGGTCTATCCATTCGGTCAGCGTCACCGCGCGGCTGATATGGGCCGCCAGCAGCATGATGCCGTCGGCGGGGATGAGGTTCAGCGCGCTAAGGTCATAGGCGTCGCCCCCGGGCAGATGCGTGATCGTCGGGTTTTCGGCCTGATCCTGATAGAATAGCGAGAGCGAACCGCCGCCCGACCAGCCGCCCAGCACGACTTCCTCATAACCGAACCGTGTGCGCGCATCGCGGATGGCGGCGCCCAGGTCGGCGACGCATTTTTCCATGATGAGCGCGGTGTCGTTGCCGCGATAGCGCGGATTGACATAGATGATGTGGTGCCCGGCGCGGGCCAGCGCACTGACCAGTGGCAAAAAGGCGCCTCCGCCAATCGGGTGCGAAAAAATGATGGCACGGCGTGCGTTGCTGCCCGTCGGCGCAATGCGCATACATTCGACGAACACCATCCCGCCGGCGCCGCCATAGACGTCCTTGAAATCGCTTTTTTCGGCATAAACCACCGCATAGGGTTCACGCGACAGGCTGCTCATCATTGGTGCTCCCTTAACCCGAACCTGTTATGCGCTGGCTCTGGAGCAAGACTGTGACCGCAGCAATTATCAGTGTCGATACCGAATATTCGGCGTTGCTGCACCAGCGCGGTGCCAGCGCCGCCGACAATTTTGCCGCATCCATCGACGGTGTGACCCGGCGTGGCGCGTTTGGCATCGGTTGGCAGATGGACGTGCTCGACCGCTATGGCCTGACCGGCGTCTATTTCGTCGACCCTATGCCCGCGCTGGTCCATGGCGTTGGCGCAATCGCCGCAATCGTCGAACCGGTGCTGCGCCGGGGCCATGACGTGCAACTGCACCTCCACAGCGAATGGCTCGCCTTTGCCGATACCGCACCGGTGGCGGCACGCGGCACCAACATTGCGGATTTTGGCATTGATGATCAGGTGACGCTGATCGGTTGGGCCAAGGATATGCTGATGCGGGCCGGTGCGCCGGCACCGACCGCCTTTCGCGCCGGCAATTTCGGGGCGAATGACGACACGCTGCGCGCCCTGGCCGCGCATGGCATCGGCTGGGACAGCAGTTTCAACGCGGTGCACCACCGCCGCCGCCATGGCCCCTGTTCGATCAGCCTCGATGATGAGTGCATCGACCCCGCGGCCCATTGCGGCGTCATGGAACTGCCCGTTGCGACGCTGTGGGACCGGCCGGGGTCGCTGCGCCCGGCACAGGTTTGTGCGCTGTCTGCATCCGAAATGCGGGCCGCGCTGGACCATGCCGCTGCGACGGATCGGCCGGCCTTTATGACTGTGTCACACAGTTTCGAGATGTTGTCGCGTGACCGGTCACGCCCCAACCACATGGTTATGGCACGGTTCGACGCCATGTGCCGTGTCATCGCCGAACATCCCGGCCTCGCCACATCCAGCTTCGCCGCGCTCGACCTCATGCCGGCGGCCGCGCCGCCGCAGCGGCTGGGGCCCAGCCACCTGCGCACCCTTGCCCGCATGGCAGAGCAGGCGTGGGGCACGTGGCGCTACGAACGGCAGCTGCGCCCGGTATGACCCGGCCGTTGACCGTCATCGTGCTGGGCGTCGACACGCCCATCGGGCTGTGTGTGGTACGTGACCTCGGCCGGGCCGGGTGCCGCGTCCATGGTATCGGCCGCCGCGCCGATGCGATTGGTGGTGCCTCGCGCCATTGCCATGGCTTCAGTGTGCGCCCGGCAGGCGTGGCACTGGCCGACTGGTTACCGGCGCTGATCGACGGCATCGGGGCAGAGGCGCTGCTCGCCATCTCCGAATCCGACCTTATCGCGCTCGCACAGCTGCCCGACACCATCGGGTCGTGCCGCATTCTAACCCCGCGTCGGGCGCAGCTGTCGTTGGTGCTGGACAAGGCGCGAACCCTCGCGCTCGCCGCCAACCTCGGCATTGCGACACCGCAAAGCTGGCAGCCCGACCTGACCGATCATGACCCGTCCTCCGCCAATGCGCCGCCATTTCCGCTGATTGCCAAATGGGCAGACCCCAATGCGCTGGCTGATCGGCTGGAGGCGCTGGGCCTGCCGCTGATCAAGGCGGAGCGGATCGAGGATGTTGCGGCGCTTTCCGCGATGCTGGCGCGCTATCGTCCGATAGGCGAATGGCCGCTGGTGCAGAGCTTTTGCCCCGGCGAAGGCGTCGGCCACATGCTCAACATGGCCGACGGTGCGGTGACGATGCATTTTCGGCATCGCCGCATCCACGAATGGCCACCCGAAGGCGGTGTGTCGACGCTGTGTGCCGCACTGCCGGATGACAGCCACGCCGCGCAGATGGAACAATCGGTGGCGCTGCTTGACGCGATGGGCTGGGAAGGCCCGGCGATGGTCGAATATCGCCATGATCCGGCAACGGGGCGGTTCTGGCTGATGGAGGTGAATGGCCGTTTCTGGGGCAGCCTGCCATTGGCGTCGGCGGCCGGACGATGCTTTGCCCTGGCTCAGCTGGCCAGCGCCTTTCCGGGGCGGATATCGCTGCCCGCCCGGCCGCTTCGACAGGTCAGGGCACGGTTCATGGTGCCCGAAACGCGGCGGTTGGTTCGCGTGCTGGCGTCGGGACAGGCGGAGGGGCGGTGGCGTGCCCTCGCTAGCTATGTCGGCGGGTTCTTTGACCCGCGCATGCACTATTATGTGTGGCAATGGTCCGACCCGCGCCCGATGCTGCGCGACGTCGCGACGATGGTTAGAGCGATTTCGAGTAAGGTGAAAACACCGAACGGCTCGGAAATCGCGGAAGACAAGGTCTAGCCGCCTGTGGCGCCGGTCCGCGCCCCCGGAAACTGCCGAACCAGCCGCGTAACCGCATCCTCGATCCGGTCGAGGCAGACGGGCAGATAGCTCTCGCTCAATTGATAGGGGTCGTGAATGTGCGGCACCGGCGGGCTGCCATAACGGCCCAACAGGACGCGCGGCAGCGAGGTGAGGCGCTCATCACCCGCCAATTTGCGCAGGTGGCGCACCTCCATGCCGATCAGCAGATCGCCCGGCTGCGGCACGAAATCCTCGACCCGCTGCGTCCGGTGCGCCGACATGTCGATGCCCCGCTGCGCTGCCGCGGCGACGACAGGCGGGTGCGCCGGCTTGTCCGCGCTGGTCGATAGGCCAAAGCCGCTATTGCGATAGCCCAGCCGGTTCGCCACCACCTGGGCAAAGGCGCTGCGGCAGATATTGCCGTGACAGACAAAAACGAGGCGTCGGACGTCGGCAGCATCCGGTTGGCGCGACCCGTCGCGACCGGTGGCGACTTCGGCATAGGCCAGCCCCAGCCGCACCAGCCCGCGCATTGTTCCGAAACGGCGCTCTATGATCTCCATGGACAATAGCGCCTAG
>CAZAWL010000038.1:0-4985 GCA_964488705.1 uncultured Sphingopyxis sp. | reverse complement strand
TCCGCGCCAACGGCGCGGCGCGGGAGAGGGAGAGGACATGACAACGGCACCAACCGGCATCCACCACATCGCGGTCATGACCGGCGATATAAAGCGGCAGATCGCCTTTTTTTCCGACGTCCTCGGCGCGCGGCTGGTTGCGATATTCGACATGCACGGCGTGCCCGGCGGCATCCACGCCTTTCTCCACCTTGCCGATGATTGTTCATTTTCGCTGGTGCAATTGCCCGATACGGCATCGATCCCCATTGAGGTGGGGCGCACCCATGCCGGGTCGGGGGCTGGTAACAGCGCGCCCGGCACGATGCAGCACATCGCGTTCAAAGTGGACAGTCGGGCGGCGTTGCTGGCGATGCGCGACCGCATCCGTTCGCGCGGCGTCAACGTCTTTGGGCCGATCGACCATGGCATGTGCCAGTCGATTTACTTTGCCGGGCCTGACCAGCTGTCGCTCGAATGCGCCTGGTCTGATCGCGCAATCGACCCTGCGGCATGGATCGACCCTGCGGTGCTGGACAAAGCGGGGATCAGCGCCGAAGAGGCCGCCCTTTATGCCGCGCCGCCAGCCTATGCCGGTGAAGGCGGCGCCGTCGCCCAGCCGCCGATCGACCCGGCTATGCCGCACCAGGTCATGCCCGACGCGCTCTATCGCGCGATCATCGCCGCACCGGATGAGGCGATCTGGGCCACCGCATCGCACCCGCAGCCACCGGTCACCGTACCCGCCAAGTGACGCCTTTGCGCAACAGCGCGGCAAAATTGCGCCGCTGCCCCTTTTCCAAGGCGGTGCGAGCGAGTATCTATGACAACAACCGATCATAATCAGGAGTTCGATCTATCCACCCGACACCACCCCGGCGCCCCCAGGCGCCCACGCCGCCACGCAGCGGCCCCCGATTCAATCATTTCATTACTGTGCCGAAAGTCCGCGTCATTGATGACGAAGGCGAAAATCTGGGCGTGATGCTGACGGCTGAAGCGATTGAAGCCGCAGCCGATGTCGGGCTCGATCTGGTAGAGGTTTCTCCCAACGCCGACCCGCCCGTTTGCAAATTTCTGGACGTCGGCAAATTCAAATATGAGGCCCAGAAAAAGGCCAATCAGGCGCGCAAGTCGCAGCGGACGCAGGAGATCAAAGAGATCAAGATGCGCCCCAATATCGACGACCACGACTTTGACACAAAGATGAAGAAGGTGTTCGACTTTCTGGAGGATGGTGACAAGGTCAAGTTGACGGTCCGTTTCCGTGGCCGCGAAATGTCGCACCTCGAACTGGGTCTGGCCGTCCTGCAACGGGTTGCCGAACAGACGGCCGAAGTCGCCAAGGTGGAGGCGCATCCCCGCACCGAAGCGCGCCAGATGTTGATGGTCATCGCCCCGAAATGAACGGATCCGGGCAGATTGGTACGTTCATCGACGCACCGATCTGCCTGACCGACCGTCGTGCCTTGCTCGTAACGCTGGCGGGTACCCTGCTCATTGCCAGTTGTTCCAGCGAACAAGTGTGGGCCAATGGCCGCCCCGCAGACCTCGACCAATGGGTCCGCCGTCTTGCTGAGCTCAAGGATGCGCTGGCAGCGGGCCGCATCGGCGTGCTGGACTGGCAACAACAGATTGAGGCGCTCAATGCCGCCGTTCCGGTGCACGAACTCGTCCGCTATCTCGACATCGATGCGCTGACCGCCAACTTTACCTACCCATCCGACCTTGCCGAAATCGCGGACCCGGTTCTGCCGGCTGCGGCGGTCGGGGCGGCGGGGATGCGCGGCTGGTTTGTGCGCGTCTTTGGCCTGCGGCGCGGCGGTGCCATCATTCCGCACGTCCATAATGGCATGGTATCGTCCCATCTGGTCATCGGGGGCCGCTTTCATGCCCGCACGCATGACCGGGTGGAGGATGTTGCCGGGGGCGTGCGCTTGCGCCCGACGCGGGACGGGGTGATCGGCGTCGGCGACGTCATTTCCATGTCGGACCGGCGTGACAATCAGCATTGGCTCGTCGCCGAACAGGACCGGTCGATGACGTTTGATGTTGGAATCGTCAATGTTGCGCCGAGTTGGGACTATGGGCACGAGGCCAATCGCTATCACATGATCTATGTCGATCCGACCGTTACGCCGGAACGCGACGGCACTGTCATCGCGCCGATTCTCGACTTCGACACCGCCCAGCGCCGCTTTGCACCTGGCTAGCGCGATTCAGACAGCGCGGAAATCGCTTACGTCCAAGGTGCTGCACCGCGATTCCGGTTCCATCACCATGGGACCGGGTCCTTACGCAGATGCCGGTGGCTTTGGCACGGCGTCAATGGCTGCGGTGTGACTATCCGCGCAACGCCCCGCGCGACCGGCTGACGACCTGTCCCAGCCATTGCTCTGCCAGGGCAAATGGACGGGCGATGCTGGCTTCACCTACCCTGATCCACAGCGCCCGGCTACGGAAATAGATGAGGTCGTCGATGACAAAACCAGCCACGACCATTCCGGCCATGGTCAGCCCCGCAACCCACCAAAAATTGCCGGCATCGGCAAAATGGAACAGGATGGCGTTGCCGATGACGAAATGCAGCAGATAGAGCGGATAGGTCATCGAGCCGATCCTATGCGCAAAGGGCAGCTTCCCCCCGCGCCCGCGCATGACAAGGAACGTGGCAAAAATCAGGGCCGTACCAGCCCATGCGCCCGGCCGCCCGAAACCGAAACTGTCGGCATAATAGGCTGCGCTATAGAGGCACAGCATGAACGCCAATAGCAGCAGCGGCCACACAAACGCCGGCGCGCGGCGCTGGTAATGGAGCGACATGGCCGCCCCTGCCGCGATGAAGCAATAATCGGGTCCGATCAGCGGCAGGTTGACGCCGCGCAGCGCGGCAACCACCTGAGCAGCGAGCCAAACTGCAACGGCCCATTCCAGGCGACGGATCGCCCCAGTCAGGAGTAGCGCGGCCACCAGCAGATAGAAATTCATTTCAACGACCAGCGTCCAATAAACGCCATCGACATATCGCTGACCAAAGGCTGGCGCATAGATCGCCCAATTGGCGGCATATTGGCCCCAGCTCATGGCAAAGCGCGGCGGTGCATAGGGGGCAACCAGCGCGGTCACCGTCATGCAAAGGATGAATGTCGGATAGACGCGGGCAAAACGGCTCGCGACAAAATCTGCGGTGCTACGGCGCTGTGCCATCAGCATGACGACAAGTCCGCTCATCATCAGAAAGGCGCACAGCGCCATCGTTCCAAAACGCAGCAGGTCACCGGCAGCGCCTGGTCCGGTCAGCCCGCGCACGACCCCGCCTTCGACCGAAATGACCAGATAATGTTCGGCCATGACCCACAGCGCGCAGGGCAGCCGGACATAATCCAGCCAATCCATGCGCGCGACTGCGCCTGGTTGATGTGGCGCTGCGCCAGCCATGGTGCCGACCAAGCACGGCGCGCGCGTACTGGCAAGCGAAAGCGGCGGCGGTTACCGCCCGCTGGTCAGGGCGATGGTGTCGCCCGATAGAGCGCGGGGTACATGCTGCGGAAATTGGCGAGCTTTGGCGCATCCCAGCGCAGAATATATCCGTGGTTGGGGTTCCGCATCATAAAGTCCTGATGATAGGCTTCGGCGCGATAGAATGTCTGCGGGTTTTCTATCCGCGTGACGATCGACCGGCTCCAGTGCCGGCCGGCGCCGAGCTGCGCGATATAGGCCTGCGCGACGCGACGCTGGTTGTCGTTGGCGGGGATGATGGCGCTGCGATACTGCGTGCCGACATCCGGCCCCTGCCGGTTCAGCGTCGTCGGGTCGGTGACCACCGAGAAAAAGATGCGCAGCAACGTGCCATAGCTGACCTGCCGGGGGTCATAGGTGATGCGTACCGATTCGGCGTGACCGGTGTCGCCGTCGGTCACCCGGCTATAATTGGCATTGGCCGCGGTGCCGCCATGATAGCCGGATTCGACGCGGGTCACCCCGCGGACATGGCTGAACACACCCTCGACACCCCAGAAACAGCCGCCCGCCAGAATAGTGGTGGCACTGGCGCGGGTATCCGCCGGGTCCAGCGTTGGGGCAGGCAGGGCGACGGCGGCTTCCTGTGCCGATACGGCGGAGGCGATCGGCGAACAGGCGGCGATCAGGCTGGCGACAACCAGCGCGGCAGCCCGGCGGAGCGGGCCCCCCATCAGCGCGCCTGGGCGATGCTGTGCGGGTCGACCTGGGCGGTCCCCGGCTGGGCGAGCATCAGCCCGGCCGAACCCACGGCAAAACCGATCAGCAACATGCGGGCGGTTTCGTTCTTGAGGAGGGAGAGGATTTTCATGGCGGTTCTGGCTCTGAGTTTCTGATGCGCTAGTCTGTTCGAAATCGCTATCGGTCATGGTCCGTGCTTTTGTCAGTGACGGCACGCACAATGGCGGCCTCACTCACAGGTTCGCGCGAACAGCCTTGCCGGTTACATCTGACCAAATGGTGAATGGATGCCGGCCCCAGACTATTTAAGCTCGGCGCACGCCATCTGGATGCGGCGACATGCCTCTGTCAGCAGATCAACCGATGTCGCATAGCTGATGCGAAATGCCGGCGAGAGGCCGAACGCGTGGCCCGGAACGGCGGCAACGCGGGCCGAATCGACAAAATAGTCGATCAGGTCGGCGTCGCTTTCGATAACGCGACCGTCGGGCGTACGCTTGCCCATGCACCCGCTGGCGTCGGGGTAGACATAAAAGGCCCCTTCCGGTCGCGGACAGACAAGGCCCGGCGCATCATTGAGCATCGCGACGACGAGGTCGCGCCGTTCACGAAATGCCGTGTTGCGTTCTTCCAGAAAATGCTGGTCGCCATTGAGCGCGGCGGTTGCGGCGGCCTGTGCAATCGAACAAGGGTTGGACGTCGACTGGGATTGCAGCTTGCCCATCGCCTTTATCAGCCAGGTCGGCCCCCCGGCATAGCCCATGCGCCAGCCCGTCATGGCATAGGCCTTTGAACAGCCATTGACC